>JAOTUP010000099.1 GCA_029863825.1 Acidobacteriota bacterium
GAGTCTGCGAGGCCGACATGGAGCCGGAGATCGTTCTGTGACGCATAGCTACCGCCCGAGCTCGACTGCCTGACCTGAGTGGTTCCAGCAGCCATCACCTCGACGGTGCTTCCCAGGACCTGGGGATTCCCTGGCCTGGCGCAGAGGTCGAAGGCGATCCAGTGATTGGAGCCCTCCAGCAGATTCTTCAACAACGTCGGGCGCGCGTCCTGGTTGCTGATCGCGATGTCGAGGTCGCCGTCGTTATCGAAATCAACAACGCTGGCTCCTCGGCTCGATTGCTCAATCTCGAAGCCGGACCCGGCCTCGACGCTGACGTCCCTGAAGTCCCCGTCTTCGTTGACCAGCAGTTGGTTTCGCTGCCTGTACGACTCGTAAAGGGTGGGATCCTCATCCACTTGGGGGTAGATGTGTCCGTTGGAAAAGAACAGATCGACGTCCCGGTCGTTGTCCACATCGAAGAGGACCGCAGCCCACCCCAGTGGTCTGAAGCTGGGTGCGGCCAGGCGACGAATGAAGGAGTCGTCCTGAAACGAGTCGCCATTCAGATTGCGATAGAGCACGTAGTAGTCGTGAGCGAAATTCGTCACGATGAGATCCTGCCAGCCGTCGCCGTCGTAATCGCCGAATCCCGCTCCCATGCTGCCCTGCATGCGGCCGTCGGCGTTGTATGCGCTGCCGGTCCACATCCCCACCTCCTCGAATGATCCGTCACCGGCATTTCGATAGAGACGATTGGGCGTGCTGTCGTTGGCAACGTAAAGGTCGATGCTTCCGTCCCGATCGTAGTCGAAGGTGGCGACGCCCATGCTGTAACCGTCGCCGCCTGCCGCGAGTCCGGATGACTCGGTTGCATTCTCGAACGTGCCGTCGCCGCGATTCCTGAAGAAGACATTGCGTGCCTCGGGAAGGCCGCGTGGCCCGTCCATAACGTCCACTCTGCCGCGCCAGCGGCGAGTCCGCCGCGCCGCGAGGATCTCTTCCCAGCTGGCGTCGATGTAGTTGCCGACGAAGAGGTCTTGGTCGCCATCGCCGTCGGCGTCGAAGAAGGTGGCGCCGATGCCCCATCCCGGGTCGCCGACGCCGGCTTCGACAGTAACATTCTGGAAGGTGCCATCACCGTTATTGCGGTAGAGAAGGTTGGGCCCGAACACCGTGACATAGATGTCTGGCAACCCGTCGCCATCGAAATCTCCAACGCAGCCGCCATGGCCATAGACCGCCGCGGCTACGCCGGCGGTTACGCTGACGTCGACGAAGGTGTCATGGCCGTCGTTGCGATAAAGGACGCTCGTGTACTCGGGAGCCCGTCCCAGCTCGTCGAGGCGAAACGCATTGACAAAGTACAGGTCCTGGTCGCCGTCCAGATCGTAGTCGAGGGCCAGGACACCGTTGCCGGTCGATTCCAGGATGTGGTTCTTGTCGACGCCGCCGGAGTACGTGATGACAGTAAGGCCCGCCGCATCGGCGATGTCGACAAAAGAAGGGGTCGACGCCGGGGCAGGCTTTTCAAGGCCGAGCACGAGCGCTCCCGTGACGATCAGCCGCAAGCCAAGAAGACGCATCGTAGGAGCATTCTAGAGCGTGCTGCAGGCGCGCGGCGAAGATCCTCTCGAGGCGACACGCACCGGAAAGCCCGCGAACAGGGCGATGAGGTAGAGTCTTGCTTCGACGCCGGGAGCAGTGCCAGCTATGTCGATTCGCTCGGTTGTCCTCGATCACCCCGCGCCTCTCGTGTGGCTGTGGGAAGCCCTGAGTCGGCTCCTTCGGGCTCTGCCGGGCGCTTTTCGTCGCCTCGGCATCGAGCGCTCGTCGCGTTGGGTTGGCGTTGTCGAGCATCCCTTGAAAAGGGCGGTCTTCGGGTGCCGTGAGTGCGGTCAATGCGTCCTCCACACGACGGGCATGACGTGCCCGATGACATGCCCCAAAGAACTGCGAAACGGGCCCTGCGGTGGTGTGTGTCGAGACGGCAAGTGCGAGGCCGATCCGGAGATGGACTGCGTCTGGGTCCAGGCCATCGAAAGAGCGGGGAGGACCCGCTACGCTCTGGATGTCCACCTTGTGAATCCGGCGCCTGACTGGCGCCGGCGCGGGCGGTCCTCGTGGGTCGGGTATGCCCTGGAAGCGAATGAGCCGCTTGCCGGCGGCGGGGAAACGCCCCTGTCGGCTCTCGACGTGCTGCAACCTCCAGGTGCTCCCTGACCCGCTTCTCCGGAGACGACGACGTGTCGCCGGTCGATCAAAGCACCTTGGAGCGAACCCTTGCTGCGGGTCATCGTGCGGTGGCGATCGAGATGACGCCGCCGATCGGGCCAAACTCCGGAGCCCTGCGTCACCGGATCGAGACGCTGAGGGGCTTTGCCGATGCCTTCAACGTTACCGATAACCAGACAGCGAAGGTCCATGCGTCGAGCCTGGCAGTAAGTATCCTGTTACGTCAGGCCGGTCTCGAGCCGGTGTTGCAGCTCACGTGTCGCGACCGAAATCGCCTGGGATTGCAGTCAGATCTCATCGGGGCGGCCCTCTGGGGAATCACCAACGTCGTGGCGTTGAGCGGAGATCATCCGGCATGCGGTGACCATGCGCACGTTCTCCCGGTCTCGGACATCGATTCGGTGAACCTCGTTCGCCTGATATGTGTGATGCGGGATGGACAGAGATTCGACAGTGGGAGGCTGATCCCGAAGCAGGCTCCGCATTTCTTCGTCGGAGCCGTCGCCAATCCCTTTGCGCCACCGCTCGACTATCGCCCCTATCGATTGGCGAAGAAGGTCGCAGCGGGAGCCCAGTTCATCCAGACTCAGTTGATCTTCAATCTGGCTCGATTCCGCGAGTACATGAGTCGCGTGGTGGATATGGGGCTGCACGAACAAGTCGCGATCCTGGCCGGGATCGGTCTCGTCCCCTCGTACGACCTCGCTCGACATCTGCGGGAGAATGTCGCCGGCATCGATCTGCCGGATGACGTGCTCGATCGGCTGACCGGGCTCTCTCGTGAGGATCAGGCGAAGGCGGGTTTCGACCTCGCCATCGAGATCGCTGAACAGGCTCTGCAGATCGAAGGGGTTCGCGGTATCCACATCATGCCGATGAGCACGAGCGATCGCGTTCCGGAGATGGTACGGGCTCTCGGTCTGTATCCCCGACCGCTTTCCGGGTCTGAGTGAGCTCAGTGACTGGGTGCGTTCAGGCGGCGTATGGCCTCCTCGGCCCGGAGTCGCTCGGCTGAGAGACTCCCGTCGTCTGGGGCCAGTCGCAAGAACGATTCGAATTCGACTGCCGCCTCGAGGGGGGCTCCCATGCGCTCGAGCTGAAGCGCGAGATTGAGGTGCGCGAGGGGCGCATCGGGCTGCACATCTAACGCCTGGCGAAAGGCCGTGAGGGCCTCTTCGGGCCGGCCGGCTGTCGCAAGGGCGATGCCCAGGCCGTTCCAGGCGTAGACATAGTCGCGATTGATCTCGAGGGCGCGCCGGTACTGCTCGATGGCGGTCGAAAAGCGGCGTGAAGCACGATGGAGATCGCCGAGCCGGGAGAGCGCATCGACGTGCTGCGCGTCTATTTCGAGGGCCGCTTCGAACTCGCGCTGAGCCTGGGTTCGCTGTCCTCGGCGTTCGAGAATGCGCCCCATGGCGACATGCATCGCCGACGATTCGATGCCGCGCGTGAGTGCCCGTCGGTAGACGGCTTCGGCCTCGTCCCAGCGCTCGAGACGCATGTAGCTCGAACCCAGGTACTCGTACAGAAGAGGCATGTCGGTCTCCGATTCGATGACCTTTTCGAACCGAGAAGCCGCCGCCGCATAGTCGTGGTGGCCGAAGAGAGACATTGCCAGTTCGATGTCGTCCCACACCTCGAGTTTGCTTTTCGGGTCGACAGGTGTCTCGTAGCGCGGCGCCGGAGATCCCGAGAGATATCCGAGAGCGCGGAGCCTCGCCACCGCCTGCGCATCGAGAACGGAATCGTCGGAGCTCGATGCGGCTGGGAATCCGGCAGTCAGGGTGTCGAGGCGCCGCCGCAAGGCACGCACGAGATCGCGACGGGTAGGGGCGATGTCGGTCTGCTCATCCGGATCGGTGCCGATGTCGAAAACCGCCGGTTGCGGAGTGAGGACGAGCCGATAACGCTCGACCTCGAGACCCCTCTGCTCACTCCACCCCAGGTGAAGTCGCGGATAGAGCGACTCACTGTAGGCCGTGAGCTCGGTCGAGGCCTGGGGACCGCTCACCTTTGCGCTGTCGATGAGTCCGCGCAGACTCACTCCTTCACCGAGATCTTGTCCCACTCCGAGGTAGTCGAGGAGCGTCGCTCCGAGATCAATGGTCCGAACGAGGTCGGGAACGGATAGGTTGGAGCCGATCAGGCCGGGGGCATACAGAATCATTGGAACGTGAAGGGTGGAATTGTGGATCAGCAGACCGTGCGTCCGCTCACCGTGATCGCCGAGCCCTTCGCCGTGATCGCCGACGACCGCGACGATCGTTCGGTTCAGCACATCTCGCACCTTCAGGTCGTCCACCAGTCGACCGACGACATGGTCGACGTAGGCCACTTCGCCGGCGTACGGATTCTCCGGATGGAGACGAAGGAATGGCTCGGGCGGAGCGTAGGGGGCGTGTGGGTCGAAGAGGTGAATCCACGCGAAGAACGGGTCTGTTGGAGTCGAGCTCTCGAGCCAACGCTGAAACGAGGTAAGCACTTCGTCCCCCGAGCGCTCTGCATCCAGCCGCTCGAGCATGGAGATGTCGCTCCAGGTCTTGTCGTCGTAGACATCGAATCCTTGAGCCAGACCGAAGCGACGATCGAGAACGAAGCTGGCGACAAACGCTGCCGTTTGGTAGCCGCGCGGGCGTAACCTCTCGGCCAGAGTCTCTTGCTCCGGCGGGAGAGCCGCTGGGCCGTTGTCGCGCAACGTGTGGGTCGGCGGGTAATTCCCGGTTAGGATCGAGGCGTGCGACGGGAGTGTCAGCGGAACTGGAGCGCGAGCGCGGGTGAAGTTCACGCCCCCTGCCGCCAACCGGTCGAGGTGAGGGGTGCGTACCACGGTCGATCCGTTGCAGCTCAGGTAGTCGGCGCGCAGCGTGTCGATGGTAATGAGCAAGAGGTTATGAGGCTTCGCCGTGGTTGCCGTCGCCACGGAAGCCAGCATCATGGACATGGCGGCCATGAGGACGGTCGGGAGAGAGGGAGATGTCGAACCCAGCGAGACTGAGCGCAGGCGTCCCTTTGTGGCGCACGCACTGCGACGATTCTCGCGGGGCATACGCTTCATTTCACCACAGGAGAGACAGTCGAATGAATGGCCACAAGAACTACGTTCTCGTCCTGGGCCTTTGGATCATGTCGGCCGGAGCGATCTCAGCAGCCGAGTTCTACGAGCCGGACACGCCGGAGCGGGACTCGATTGCGGCGATCGCCGACCTCACGAGCACCCCGGAATTCGTCAGTCCCTGGGTCGCGTATGTTCCCGAGTCACCCTCCGTGCCGTCGCCGGCCGACTTTCTCGGGCGGCATGTGGGCGCGCGCGGCGAGCTCGCCGCCACGCGGGAGATCTACGGCTACCTGAAAGCGCTCGCCGCCGCATCGGACAGAGTCGAGCTCGAGCTCCTGGGTCGAAGCGAGGAGGGAAGGGAGATCTTCCTGGTTGTGGTTGCCGATGAAGCGGGAATCGGTTCCCTGCCTGAGCTCAAGGCGGCGACGGCGGCTCTTGCCGACCCGCGTGCCACCGACCCTGCGAAAGCGGAGCGGATCGTGGCTCGGTCGCGGCCCATCTACTACATCAACGCGGGGTTGCACGCGGACGAGACCGGAGGGCCGGAAATGGTCATGGAGCTGGCATACCGGCTCGCAGTGTCGGAGCAGGAGATGATCCGAAGGATCCGGCAGCAGCTCGTGGTCTTGATCAACCCGGTCGCGAACCCGGACGGTCGGGACAAGATGCGGGACTGGTTTTATCGGTATCTGAAGGATCGGACGGACTACGACCGCCTGCCCCGCCAGTCGCCGCCGTACTGGGGGCGCTACGTCTTCGTGGATGCAAACCGGGACGCGCATCAGCAAGCACAAGCGCTGACGCGAGCGGTCTTCAAGATGTTCTGGGACTACCATCCGACTGTCGTGCACGACCTGCACGAAGCGATTGCGCTGCTGCAGACGTGGAACGGAACCGGTCCCTACAACCCCAACCTCGACCCTATTGTCACGAGCGAGTTCCTCGAGATGAGCTTTCACGAGATGACGACGATGACGGCGCTCGGGATGCCCGGCGTGTGGACGTGGGACTTTGGAGAGGGCTACGGCCACCACTATCTCGACTCGATCGGCATGAACCACAACTCGATCGGCCGCGGCTACGAGACCTTCGGTAACGCGACGGCGGAAACTGTCGAACGGGTCCTCGATCCGTCTGAGACGACGCGCACATGGTACAGACCGTGGCCGTCGCCGGAACGACTTACGTGGTCGATGCGCGATCATGTGAACTACTCGCAAACAGGGCTTCTGGCCATTCTCGATTACATGGCTCGTCACGCTCCCGAGATGCTCACCAACTTCTATCGCAAGGGCTACAAGTCGTGGCAGCGGGGCCTAGAGGGAAACCCCTTCGGATTCGTCATACCCGCGAGACAAGGGGACGCGCGGCGGGTGGCCCAGATGGTCAACGTGTTGCTCAGACAGGGGATCGAGGTGGCGCGGGCGACAAGCGATTTCACCGTTGCCGAGGGTAGCTTTCCTTCCGGCGCGTTCGTCGTGCGCCTGGATCAGCCGTACCGCAACTATGCGGTCGACCTGCTGGAGCCGCAGCGGTTCCCTGAAGACTCCGAGAACCAGCCCTACGACGACATCTCCTGGGCCTTGCCCGTGCACTACGGGGTGACAACGGTGCGCGTCGACGATCCCAAGCTGATGGAGATCGAGACGCGGGAGCTCGACGAGTCGGTGCGTGTGTCGGGCCGCGTCGAGGGTGAGGGCCCCGTCTTCCTGCTGCGCGACACCGGACAGGAATCGTTGCTGGCTGCGCGTTACCGCTTGGCATCCTTCGCCGTC
>JAOTUP010000100.1 GCA_029863825.1 Acidobacteriota bacterium
GATTGAGAAAGCTCGGAGGCGGCCTTCGTCACGCTCAGCTCCCTGCCGGCCGGCATTCCATGTGCCAGTTGAGCTGCTCGTTGGCAATCGTCCGAAAACCCAGGCGCTGGTAGAGCCTGGCGGCGGGGTTGTGCGGTTCGACCCTGAGCCGCACCGATTTTCTTGCTCGTGCAGCTTCCTCGAGCAGCGCCTCGATGACCGCACTGCCCAGACCCCGACCGCGGGAGTCGGGCAGAAGTGTGATGTCGATCAGCCGGTGTTCTTCACTCGTGCGATCGACATAGAGGCGACCCACCGGCCTGTCCTGCCAGAGAATGATGTCGAACTGGGCTCTCGGGAAAGAGCGGCGGTAATGCTCATGCTGTGCGCGGAACTGCATGGACATGAGCTGCTGCTTGTCTTCGGCACTCCACGATAGCGCTGCGATGTCCTCACGGGTGCTGGCATAGAGCGCTTCGAGGAACGGGAAGTCGCTGTCGATGACGGGTCGAAACCCGACCGGCAAGGCAGCCCGCGAGTTGTCGACCTTCATGTCCACCTTCGTGTCCTTCGTACTGTTAGTTCAGAACGGCCTCGTAGGTCGCGGCATGCGCGTACTTGGCTCGCGGGATCCTGTTCAGCAACAGCGGAACTTCGCCCAGTCGCGGGTGTGTGAGGGTGTAGGTGGCACCGGTCAACACGGTTGCGGCCGAGCTTGAGAACAGCAGTGATATCGCCGCGGGCCTCAGATTCGTCGGCCGATATCGGTCGTTCTTGTACTCGCGAAGCGATGCCTCCTGCAGCACTAGAATCGTGCGGCATTCGCTGTTGAGGTCGGGTCCTTCTTCCAAAGCGAACGGTTGACCCACCAAGCTCGACCAGAGGTTGTGCTCCGAGTTGCGCGGGCGCGCAGCGCTCGGCGGCGCGCCCGCAGGCGACAGCCACCAGAGGCCGGCGGCTCCCGCCAGACACAGCCTGGAAAGTAGCTCCCTCCGCGTCAGCGCCTGCATCGACCCCTCTCTCACGGCTTCACCGAGATTCTCCGAGAGCTTCAACTCCCTCGATCCCTTTTGGCCAAGCACCAGCATCATATTAGCAATAGACTGTGCGGCGGGCAATCTGAGGGCTGCGAAAAGTAGGTAGTAGGGGAGCCGGACGGTAACCGGAAAAAGGGAACTCGCTCCAGCAACTACAGGTGCGGGTACTGCGGTAGCACTATGTCAAGGAGCACACTTGTCGGCCTGCCTGGTCTCTGCTGTCCGGCCACCGAGCCTCCTGCGACCGACGTCGCGCGCCTGCGCGCGGGAGTGCCGATCACGCTCCGGGCGCCCCTTTTCGACGTACGCTTGGCCAATGCGGGACGCGGAGTGCATCGAGTTTCTCCAGTGGGCACTCCCGAGGCTGGATCTCCGCTGGGCGGGATTTCGCAAGCCGCGGCGGCAAGTGTGCCGAAGGATCACGCAACGAGTGAGTGCGCTGGGTCTCTCGGGACTGGCCGAGTACCGACGCACCCTCGAGTCCGAGGAGAGCGGTACCGGCGAGTGGGCGGTCCTCGATTTGCTCTGCCGGGTGACGATCTCCCGGTTCTTTCGCGACCGCAGGGTGTTCGAGGCTCTGGGCCGGAAGGTGCTGCCGCAACTCGCGCACGCGGCTGAAGGAGAGGGTCGGACGGCGCTTCGGGCCTGGAGCGTCGGCTGCGCCTCGGGCGAGGAGCCTTACAGCCTGCGGATCCTGTGGCACTTCGAGGTCACCCCGCAGGCTGACGGCCTCGAGCTCGAAATCGTGGCGACCGATATCGACGAACACCTCCTGAAGCGGGCGCTTCGGGCGCGGTATCCGGCCGGGAGTCTGCGCGAGGTGCCCGACAGCTGGAAGGGTGAGGCGTTTCGGCAAGAAGAGACCGGCGAGTTCGTCCTGCGGGAGAGCTTCCGGCGCGGGGTCGAGCTTCGGTTGGAAGACGTGCGGGTCACCGCGCCGCCCGGGCGGTTTGATCTCGTTCTCTGCCGCAATCTCGCCTGGACCTATTTCGGCGAGAGCGCCCAGCGAAGAGTGCTCGCCCGGATCGCCTCGGCCCTGCGACCAGGAGGACTTCTCGTCGTCGGTGGGCACGAAGTGCTTCCAGGTGACGGGGATGACGGGACGGTTTTCGAGCTTCTCGAGCGGTCGACCTACTCCAAGAGATCTCGCCCAAAGGCTTCCCGAGAGGAAACTTCAGCGACACAGTGAGGGTGTTCGTGCCGGACACGATCAGGCTGAGCTCAAGTGAGAGAAGATCTGCACAGAGAGTTCCGCTAACCGGACATGGCTGAACGGTCCCGCGCGGTCACAGGGAGCCTGGCGCAGAATTCCGCTGATCGGGCACCGACGACACATATTTCACCGTGCACGAGAGTCCACCTGGAGAATGGCGGCGGCGATCTCGGCCGGCACTTCTTCCTGCAGGAAATGGCCGGCCTCGGTCTGGGTGACTGGCGCGGCCGGCAGGAGGCGCTCGATGTGGCGCCTAACGCGACCGAGGATCGGGTCCCGGTTGCCCCAAACGATGGCAGCGGGACCGGTCAACGAGGTAGCGACCGACTGCGAGCGCTCGAGACCGGCGATCGATGGATGGGCGTGCGAGTCGGGCACCATGCGGGCAAGAGCCAGGGGCGCCGTGCGATCGCGGACACGGCGCAGCGGCCAGCGATAGGCGCGCGCCGTCGTGCCGCTGATGCTCGCGCGGTCGCCCTGGGCACGCGCGAGCGCCGTCTGGGGAAATCCAAGCACGCGGAAAACAACATCACTCACCAGAGGGAGGCGCGCAAGGCGATGGAAGCGCGTCGGCCGAAAGCCGGGCTTCGGTGGGCCGATGACGGTGTTCAAGACGACAAGACCGGAAAGCCGCTCGCGGCGCTCGTCGAAGGCGGCGAGCCCGATCGGCCCGCCCCAGTCCTGGACCACCAAGAGCACGTCGTCGAGGGCGAGAGCGTCGAGGAGAGCGCCGAGCCACCGGGCGTGGTTGTCGAGTCGGTGCGCTTTCGAGTCGCGCGGTTTGTCGGAGAGCCCCAGGCCGACGACGTCGGGCAAGACGACGCGGAATCTGTCGTCCGGCAGGGCAGCGACGACCTTGCGGTACAAGAAGCCCCAGGTGGGGTTGCCGTGGACCATGAGAAGAGGACGGCCAGCGGGATCACCACCTTCCATGAGGTGCATCCGGTGCTCGCCGACGTCGATGAGAGAGCGCTCGAACGGCACGAGTGGAGCGAGCCAGTCAGGAAGGGGCGGTGCCGCCAGGCGGGACCTGGCACGCTCGGGCGATCGCGGCTGATTCATGTGTCGAGGTTACTTGAGGGGAGAAAGAGAGAAGGGACCCGACGGCGAATCGAATGCGAGTTCGAAGCGATGAGCACCTGAGCCGCGCGTGTCTCAGGTAACGAAGTGCCTGGCACCGGTCGACGAGTCTAGCCGCTGAAGACGACGAGCATGGCGAGGTCTTCGGTGATCGTGTGGAAGCGGTGCTCGACGCCGGCAGCGACATAAAGGACAGACCCGGGCTCGGCGGCGACCTCCTCGCTGCCGACCGAGAATCGCGCCCGTCCCGAGACGACGTAGTAGATCTCATCGGCGTCGTGCGGCTCTTGGAGATCTCTGGCGCCGGCTGCCAACTCGTACAGCCCGGCATGCATTGACGGAGCACGCAGGAACTCGAGATAGGCGCGGCCCGAGGTCGCGCGCTCACGCTGCAGCACATCGAGTGTGTGGGCGGACCAGACGTCGGTGGGCGTCATCGAAGCCTCCTTTTCGGCCTCCTGGCGGCTGAGAGGTGTCGTGGCAACGCCAAGAGTCGCAAGTGTGCCACACGAGAGGAGTGAAATGAGTGCGCGGCGGCGAAACATGGTGGTCTCCTTGATGGAGGTGAAAGTGGTGACAGTATGCGGGGCACACGAGGAGGTGCTTTCTCGCCGACGTTGTGCCCCTAAGGTCGGGAAGAACGATCTCATTCGCGTGAATGGAAGACGTCATTGGAGAACGCGGGATCAGTAGGTATGCTGCGAATTCATGTGCGCGAGCTGCCGCGTCGCGCGGTCGGCGCGGGTACGAGAGATCGGGAGCAGCAACCGTCAAAGAGGGCGTCACGCAAAGCTTCGGAGACTCGTGACGTTTCCTGGGAAAGATATGCTCAGCGGACGTTGCTGCACCGACGAAGCAATGCCGCCGATCAAAGGACCGACGAATCTGCTCTTCCAACTTCAGGGTGAAAGTGTGCGGGATGAATGAATCGAAGGATCCTGTGAGCTCAGCGATGGCGGAAGCTGGAACCGAAGGTGATCGCAGTCGCACTGTCAGCATCATCGTCCCGGCGTACAATGAAGGCGCGACGATCATCGAACTCCTGGAGCGCGTGAACACGCAGTCGGTTGACGGGTTCGAACTCGAAGTGATTGTCATCGATGACGGGTCGAGCGACAACTCGGTCGCGCTTCTGGAATCCAGGCCCGACCTCTATTCGCAGCTCATACCGTTACCGCGGAATGGCGGCAAAGGAGCGGCCGTCAAGGAAGGGCTCAAGGTCGCCACCGGAGAATATGTCCTCTTTCAAGACGCAGATCTGGAGTACGACCCCAGCGAATATGCGGACCTTCTCGTACCAGTGACCAAGTTCGATGCCGATGTCGTTATCGGCAGTCGAGTCATCGCGCCTCGGTTTACGCGGGTCCATTTCTTCTGGCACAAGGTCGGGAACAGGGCAATCACCAACGTGTTCAATCTTTTTTTCAACACGACATTCACAGATATCTACAGCTGCTACCTCATGTATCGGCGCTCACTCGTAGATCCGGATCGGCTGCGATCAGTCGGGTGGGAACAGCACGCAGAGATCCTCGCGACCGCCGCGAAGAAAGCGAATGTCATGTATGAGGTTCCGATCAGTTATCACGGCCGGACGTATGACGAAGGAAAGAAGATCAGGGCTCATCATGTATTTGCCATCTTCTGGATGATGATGCGTAAACGTGTGTTTTTGTAGTCTCCATCTCACTGCGTTCCACCGCCATCCAAGTCGAGGATCCCGAAATGACGATCAGACCGCTCTCTGACGACGAGCAGGAACACTGGCCGAAGAAACCGCTGGTAGCTCTCGAAGCGCCCTTCTCAGACGCTCGGGGAAAGATCCAGCCACTGGTCGATTTGATGATGGAGAGCGCGGTTCTGATCGAGTCAAAGAAAGGCTCGCTGCGCGCCAACCACTACCACAAGACGGACTGGCATTATTGCTATGTCTTGTCGGGTTGCATTGAGTACTATCATCGACCGACCGGCAGCGAAGCCGAGCCCGAGTGTATTCGCGTCGAACAAGGCCAGATGGTCTTCACGCCGCCGATGGTGGACCACGGGATGAAGTTTCCGCAAGACACGGTGTTCCTTACGCTGTCGCGCAATCCGAGGGACCAGGAGTCCTATGAAGCCGATGTCGTCAGGATCGAAATGCTGTCGACGGATGGAACCATAAGCTGGACACCGGAAGACTAGTCACAACATGAAAGGTGCTTGTTTTCGGCGCGCGGGCTGTCGGCTCTGCGGCAGAGAGGACCTTGCAGAGGTCCTCTCTCTGGTGCCCACGCCTCCCGCGAATGCGTTCGTGTCGCAGGACGCACTGGATACTGAACAGGCTGTGTATCCTCTCGACGTCTTCTTCTGCATCGGCTGTGGACACGTGCAGCTTCTCGACGTCGTCGATCCGCGCGTTCTGTTCGAGAACTATGTCTATGTCTCAGGAACGTCCCCGGTGTTCGTGGAGCATCTGCGCAGCCTCGCTCGTAGTTTGAAGACTCGGTACCCACCGGATAGCGGCACGCTTGCCATCGATATCGGATCCAATGACGGGACGCTGCTGCGATTCTTCAAGAACGCCGGCCTTCGCGTCCTGGGCATTGATCCCGCTCTTGAGATCGCCCGCCAGGCAACAGCGAGCGGCATTCCGACGATCGCGGAATTCCTGACGCCGACGCTGGCGGAGCAGGTCGTCTCGGAGCACGGGCCCGCCCATTTCATTACCGCCAACAATGTGTACGCTCATGTCAACGAGTTGGCGGCGCTAACCGAGAGCATTCGACGGATGCTCGCAGCCGAGGGAGTGTTTTCGTTCGAGGTCTCGTATCTGGTCGATGTGTACGAGCATGTCCTGTTCGACACCATCTACCACGAGCATCTCGACTACCATTCGGTCGGTCCGCTGCAGAGCTTCCTTGCAGCCCATGACATGGAGCTGTTCTCCGTGGAGCGAATCGGCAGTCACGGCGGCAGCTTACGCGGCTTCGTGCAACATCGCGATGGGCCACACAAGGCGGATGGCAGCGTGGAAAGCTTGATCGACCTCGAGCGACGGCTGAAGCTCGATCAACCCGAAACCCTCATGGGGTTCGGCGAGGCGATCAACTCACGCAAGCAGGAGCTGATTTCGCTTCTCAGCGCTCTCAAGAGTGAAGGCAAGCGCATCGCCGGATTTGGCGCGCCGGCGAAGGCAACAACGCTGATGTATCACTTTGGCATCGGACCAGAGGTGATTGACTTCATCGTTGATGACAGCCCGCTGAAGCAGAATCTCTTTTCCCCGGGGCTTCATGTGCCGGTCGTGTCTTCGGATCGGCTCTACTCGGAACTCCCGGAGTACGTCGTGATACTGGCGTGGAACTTCGCCGAGCCGATCATTGCGAACCACGGCGAATACTCGAAACGCGGGGGCAAGTTCATCATTCCCTTGCCGGAGGTTCGCGTCACGTGATTGAACCGAAGATCCCGGGAGGTACGGGGAAAGAAACGGCGGCGCTCTATGAAGGAACGGACCTGGAGTTGCTCGCCGTCCTGACGAGTTATCGGGACTGGATCGTTTCGCAGTTCGCACCCCATCTGCGTGGCCACATCGTCGAGTATGGAGCCGGTACCGGGAATTTCTCGGAACTGCTGGTGCCCTTCGCGGATCGCCTGGACCTTGTCGAGCCATCACTGAATCTGATCCCTGCTCTGCACCAGAAATTCGACGGCCATAGCAGC
>JAOTUP010000101.1 GCA_029863825.1 Acidobacteriota bacterium
GAAGATGCGGACGTTGGCCAGCTCCACGCGGTCGTAGACCGGGCGGTAGTCGTGGAATCGGATCTTCCCGAGTCCCTTGGTCGGGCCCTGGGCGAAGAGAAAGGCGTCGTGGCGCGGCTCGGTGACTTCGGGAATGTCAGGAAACTCACCGGGTTTGAAGAAGTAGTTCTTCATGAACTTGATGACCAGCGCCATGTTGACGTGGACCGTCCCCTCGAGCTTCGGCAGGGCGCGAATGTCGCGCGCCGCCATCTCGAAGTACATGTCTTTCTCGAACCCCTTGGCGGCGATGATGTTCCACAGCAGGTCGATCACCTCCTCGCCCTGGCTCGTCACCTTCATCTTGACCAGCGGATCGTAGAGGAGATAACGACGGTCGTCGGGTGATGCCGTGCGCAGATAGTCCGACCCCCGCAGGGCGAAGAGCTTCATCGCCACGAGCCGACAGTAGGCGTCGGTGAAGAACTGCCGGATGTGGGGAAAGTCGGTGACCGAGTGATTGAACAGCCGCCGCGAGGCAGCATGATCGATCGCCTCGTAGAAGGCGTGGGTGCAGATGCCGATCGAAGCCCAGCCGAGATTGAACTTGCCAACGTTGACGGTATTGAGCGACGTGTCCCAGGCGTCGCGCCCGCGCGACAAGATCTCCGCCTCGGTCACGGGATAGTCGTGCAGCGCGAAGTGGGCGACGTAGTTTTGCGAGTTGCAGACGTTCTTCACGCACTCGTACTTTTCGTGCTGCGGATCCACGATGAAGAAGACGTAGTCGTTGGTCGTGTGGTCGCTTGAAACAGAGCCGTCCGAGTCGGCCACCTTGCCGAAGACCGAAACCAGCGCTGCTTCGTTGGCGTTGCCGATGTAGTACTTCTCGCCACGCGCGAGGTAGGTCCCGTCCTCCTGGGGGTAGAGCGTCATCTCGCTCGAGTAGAGGTCGGCACCGTGCTCTTTCTCGGAAAGTCCAAACGCGAAGATGCCGCCGTTTCTCAAGAACTCCGCCGTCTTCCGTTTGACCTCTTCGTTGCCGCTCATCCAGATCGGCCCGAGCCCCAGGATCGTCACCTGCCAGGTGTACCAGTAGGCGAGGCCGTAGAAGCCGAGGATCTCGTTGAGCTCGCAGTTCCGCCAGGTATCCCAGCGGCAGCCCTCGCCGCCGTATTCGGGAGGTGTGAGAAGGGTGGAGAAGAGGCGCTTGTCCTTCGCGAATTCGAGGAAGTCCCGATACCAAGTGCGTTCGTGGTCGTCGTGCTTGACGCGAGCCAGGCCTTTCGATTCGAAGAACTCGATCACCGCGAGCATCAGCTCGCGACTTGCTTTGTCCGGGTACTCACGGACGCCGCGGTTTGGGTTGAGGAGCATGGTCGGCTACCTCCCGGGTGTGGATTGATGTCTCGAGCGAGCGGGCCCGCCGGCTCTTTCGCAAGCGTAGCAGGACGGGAACGCGTATGGGAGGAAGAGCGTCGGGGGGTCAAGGCAGGGCACGGCCCCACGCCCCCGAGCCCTCTAGTCCAGAGCCACCGGCTCAGCATCGCGGGAGCCGCGGCCGAGAGCCGTCATCATCGAGCCCGCAACAATCAATACCGAGCCCGCGATGCCGAGCCCGTCGAGCTTTTCGCCCACGTCAGCGGCGGGCCAGAGCGCGAGCATCGCGTAGACGACGAGAATCGTGATCAGTGGAGTCAGCGAGATGACGGCGCTCACTCGGGAGGCCTCCCAGTGCTCCAGGGCTTCGGCAAAGCAGCCGTAGGCGGCGAGAGTGTTGAAGACGCCGAAGGCGAGCAGGCCGAGACCGAGGCCGGATAAGTCGGCAATCTGACCCGGACTCGCCACGGGCAGGAGGAGGACCGTGGCGCCGACGTAGATGAGAAGCAGGATGTTCACTGACGAGAGCGTCATCAGGAGCTGCTTCTGGGCCAGCGCATAGGCGGTCCAGACCACGGCCGCAACGACCACGATCGCGACCCCGATCGCCTCGGTGCCCGAGAGGCGCACCAGGTTGGCGAGACGCTGGTTGAAAAACAGGAGGAGGCCTGCAATGAGCACTGCGAGGCCGAGCCACTGCCAGCGGCTGAACGACTCCCCGAAGATCACCAGCCCCCCGAGCAGGAAGAGGATCGGTGCCAGCTGAATCACCAGCTGCGCGGTTGCCGGCGGCACGTAGTCGAGGGCGACGACGAAGAGCACGTAGTTTCCCACCAGCCCGCCAAGGGCAATCGCCAGGAGACCCCAGCCCTCGCCTCGCAGGTCGCCGAGTGCCGGCAATCGGCCGCGCCAGACCTGGAACGTACCCAGGAGGAGGGCCGCCGCCGTCAGCCGATACCAGGTGATGGTAAAGGCGTCCATGCCGTCCAGCAGCAGAAGCCTGAGCGCGATCGACAAGAACCCCCAGAGTAGCGCCGTCGCCAGGGCCAGCAGCAGGCCAAGACGTGGATTGCCGCGGGCGCGATGGAGGGTGCGGGCCATGTTCGCGAAGTAGATCGCAGTTCCGGTCCGGAAGCCACCCGATGTGAAACCTACTTGTCGATGCGGGAATGGGAGCCGAATCGATCGTCGCGTGTGTTTGGATGATCGGACTCGGGGGGCCGAGAACCAGAACGGTGCTCGGCTGTGAAACAGAGAGCCTGAGTAGAAGCGGGTCGGAGTCTTTCTCACGCTGACCGGTGGTGCCCGCCGCCGTGAGCCTGAAAGGGGCTGGGCCGGACTGCGAGTCGGGCGAAACGTCGCGCCCGAGCTAGGTCGAACGCAGATCGGACCAGGCTTGTGGCGCCATGACCAGAGCCACCCACAGGAGCGGCAGTACAGGTTCGTTGAAACGGGGCAAGTTCTCAGTGAGAAGAGTGTGAAAGAGGAGAGGAAAGAGCGCCAGCGTGACGACAACGAAATGCCGCGGGTCCCAGCGGAGCAACGCCCGCAAGGTAAGGAGGGCGAGAGCAGCCGCGAAAAGGAGATTCACCGCAACAGCCAGATTCAACCAGCGCAAAGGTTCCGGGTCTTGCTCGATGAACAGACCACGCCAGCCGACTGGAATCGAGGCCAGAAGGTGTCGTCCTGGCGTTCGAAGAAACCGCGTGATCGCCTCCCGCTTGAGACTGCGATCCACCTCGAGCGGAGGCTGCCCTTCGCTCCTGAGAAACTCCCATCGTTGTATGGCACGGACAAAGTAGTTGTCGGAGCTCGTCCAGCTCATGCGCGCAACTCGTGCCTCGGGGAAGTATCGAGCCGCAGCCGTCTGTGCGGGTCCGGAGGGTGTCCAGGAGAGGACAGCGGCCAGGAACTCGTCACGATCGAGATCCCGATCAAACTCCGCCCGCACAGTGAGCACGACGCCGCCACGGTCGCTCATCACGAAGTGGCCAAAGTGTAGATAGTTCCGGGACATCCAGACTGCCGCCGGGACAAGAGCGACACCGAGGAATGCGAGGGCGGCGACTGCCGATTTCCGCCTGGCCTCTGGAGCTCGAAATCCGAGTCCGAGCCATAAAACAAGGCTCAGACCAGGAATCAAATAGAGAAAGGCTGCCCTGGTCAGGGCCAGGGTGGCTGCGAGTCCACCAACCAGTACGGCAAGCCGGAGACTCTTGAGCTTTAGCAGCCTGAGTGAGGCAAGAGCGATGAGGGGGAGCAGTGCCGCTGCCACGTTGCCACTGTCGAAGTGGTCGGCCCGGCTCACCAGCGCCGGGCTGAACGCGATCCCGACTCGAATGAGCCAAACCTGGAATGACGTACCGCCCAACATTCGGCCGACCTCGCCGCCAGCAAGGGCTGCGACGAGAACCAATGCGTACTGTGCGATCTTGAGTAGAAGGTAGCCGCTCGGTGTGGTTACCGCACCCCAGTGAAAGAGATGCATGGCCAGAGCCAGGAAGAAGGGGTAGGCGGGCTCTCGATATGCAGTGGGGTGAATCTCACCATCCCGAGGCGTGTCGCCCGAAAACACCCCACGCTCGAGCAGGTTCACAGCGCAGTTCACAAACTGCGGCTCGTCCGCGCGCAATGAACGGGCGGTCAGAACCTCACGACCCTGCCACACGAACAGCATGAGAAACACGGCCCATGCTGCCCACCCCAGCCACCTGATGTCGCCAGACAGTCCTCTCTCGGCGTACGTTACATTCACCGAGCGAGAGATTACACTGTCCTGCTCTTCTTCGTACCGCGTCGATTGGCGTGCCCACACCCGTCACTGGCTCTCCTGGTACAACCTCGTCGCTCTCGTACACCCCCGGGGCGGCATCTCCAGGATGCAACGGCGTCCACCCCGCACGGGAAGCCTCCGAGTCCCTGAGGGAGCGCTCGCGACACGGTGACGGTCCGCCCGCCATTCTTGGCATCTGCTACTCTTCGTGCTCGTCTGTTCAGCCTTTCACCAGAGCGCAAGGACACACTATGAAAGACACCTTTTCCACCTCCCGCACCCTCGAATCTTCAGGCACCACCTATCGCCTGGCGCATCTCCCGTCCCTCGAGACCCAGGGCTTCGACATCTCGCGGCTCCCGTTCTCGATGCGGATTCTGCTGGAGAATCTCTTGCGGCGAGAGGATGGCAAGGTGGTGCCGGCCGGGGACATCGAGGCGGTGGCGAAGTGGGATCCGAAGGCGGAGCCGTCGGTCGAGATCGCCTTCATGCCGGGGCGGGTGCTGCTGCAGGACTTCACCGGCGTACCGGCGGTGGTGGATCTTGCGGCGATGCGTGATGCGATGCAGGTGATGGGGGGGGATCCCAAGAAGATCAATCCGCTGCAGCCGGCGGAGCTGGTAATCGACCACTCGGTGCAGGTGGACGAGTATGGGACGGACGCGGCGTTCCTGATCAACGTCGAAAAGGAATACGAGCGCAACCGTGAGCGCTACCAGTTCCTGAAATGGGGACAAGAGGCATTCAACAACTTCAAGGTGGTGCCGCCGGGGACCGGGATCGTCCACCAGGTGAATCTCGAGTACCTTGGGCGGGTGGTGATGACGGGAGCCGGCGGGAACGGCGAGGCGCCTTTTGCCTATCCGGACACGCTGGTGGGAACCGACTCCCACACGACGATGATCAACGGCCTCGGGATCCTGGGTTGGGGTGTGGGTGGCATCGAGGCCGAGGCGGCGATGCTGGGGCAGCCGATCTCGATGCTCGTGCCCCAGGTCGTGGGCTTCCGGCTGACGGGAGATCTCGCTCCCGGGGCGACGGCGACGGATCTGGTGCTCGTCGTCACCCAGATGCTGCGGGAGAGGGGCGTGGTGGGGAAGTTCGTCGAGTATTTCGGGCCAGGGCTGGCGGGCTTGCCGCTCGCCGACCGCGCGACGATCGCCAACATGAGTCCCGAGTACGGAGCGACCTGCGGTATCTTCCCTGTCGACCAGGTGACGCTCGACTATCTCGCCTTCACCGGGCGGAGCCCTGAGCAGGTGGCCCTCGTCGAGGCGTACATGAAGGAGCAGGGCCTCTTCCACACGGCGGACTCGCCCGAGGCCGTCTACTCGGGCACGCTGGAGCTCGATCTCTCGACGGTCGAGCCATCGCTGGCGGGCCCCAAGCGGCCGCAGGACCGGATTCTTCTGGGCGATATGAAGCAAGCGTTCATCGACGGGCTGCCGGCGTTGATGGCGCCGGGCAGCAAGGCGAAGAAGCCGACGCTGCCGCTGGCCGATCCCGACACCGGGGGCATTGCCGTGGCCGAACCGGCGGTCACGATCGAGCGGACAGCGACGGGCGTCAAGACATCCTGGCGCGGCAAGGAGTTCGAGCTGTCGCACGGATCGGTGGTGATCGCGGCGATCACCTCGTGCACCAACACCTCGAACCCGTACGTCATGGTGGGGGCGGGGCTTCTGGCCAAAAAGGCGGTCGAGATGGGCTTGAAGTCCAAGCCGTGGGTCAAGACGTCGCTGGCCCCGGGATCGAAAGTGGTGACGGACTATCTGGCCGAGGCGGGTCTGACCGAATACCTCGAGGCGCTCAACTTCTATCTCGTAGGCTACGGTTGCACCACCTGCATCGGCAACTCCGGGCCGTTGCCCGAGCCGATCAAGGCGGCGATCGACGAAGGGAATCTCGTCGCCTGCTCGGTGCTCTCAGGCAACCGCAACTTCGAAGGCCGGATCGGGCCGGACATCCGCGCCAATTACCTCGCCTCGCCGCCGCTGGTGGTGGCCTATGCGCTGGCCGGCCGTGTGGATGTGGATCTGAAGACCGAACCGTTGGGCGAGGGTACGGACGGGCCGGTTTATCTCGCCGACATCTGGCCGGATGCGGACGAGGTGGACCGGGTGGTGCGCGAGAGCTTGCGCTCGGAGATGTTCACCAGCCAGTACGGCGAGGTGTTCTCAGGCGACGAGAACTGGAACTCGATGAAGGTGCCAACGGGTGAGACCTACGCCTGGGAGGCGGATTCGACGTATGTGAAGCTGCCGCCGTATTTCATCGACATGCCCGAGGAGCCGGCGCGGATCGCGGATGTGACCGGTGCGCGGTGTCTGGCGCTGGTGGGAGATTCGATCACCACCGACCACATCTCGCCCGCGGGGGGGATCGCCAAGAGCTCGCCCGCGGCCGAGTACCTGATGGCGCAAGGGGTGGCGCCCAAGGACTTCAACTCTTACGGCTCGCGGCGCGGGAATCACGAGGTGATGATGCGCGGGACGTTCGCCAACGTGCGCTTCAAGAACAAACTGGCGCCGGGGAAGGAAGGTGGCTTCACGACTCACTTCGGCGAGGACGGGGAGGAGACTCCGTCGACGATCTTCGACGCTTCGATGAAGTATCTGGAGACGGGAACGCCGCTGGTGATCTTTGCCGGCAAGGAGTACGGCACCGGGTCGTCGCGGGACTGGGCGGCCAAGGGGCCATCGCTCCTGGGTGTCAAGGCCGTGGTGGCCGAGAGCTACGAGCGCATCCACCGCTCGAACCTGATCGGCATGGGGATCCTGCCGCTCGAGTTCAAGCCGGGCGAGAGTGCAGAGGGCCTGGGGCTCAGCGGCAAAGAGGTGTATTCGGTCGAGGGAC
>JAOTUP010000102.1 GCA_029863825.1 Acidobacteriota bacterium
ATCATCGTGTTGGGACGCTCGAAAAGCTCGTTCTTGATACCGGCGAATCCGGGCGACAGACTGCGCTTGATGACCATCACCGACTTTGCTTCCCACACCTTGAGGACCGGCATGCCGGCGATAGGGGAGGCTGGATCGGTCTCAGCGGCCGGATTGACGACGTCGTTGGCGCCGACGATCAGTACCGCGTCGGTGGTCTTGAAGTCGGCGTTGATCTGATCCATCTCGACGAGCTTTTCGTACGGTACGTCGGCGTCGGCGAGTAGCACGTTCATGTGGCCGGGCATGCGCCCGGCAACCGGATGGATCGCGTAGCGAACGGTGGCACCCCGCGCCTCCAGGAGATCGGCGACTTCGCGCGCCATGTGCTGGGCCTGGGCGACGGCGAGGCCGTAGCCCGGGACGATAATGGCGGACTCGGCGGTTTCGAGAATCATCGCCGCTTCCTCGGCGCCGCACGAGCGCACGTTCTCGTAGTCCCGCGAGTCCTTCGACGTGGCCTCCTGGCCGAAGCCCGAAAACAGGACGTTTCCGAGCGTACGATTCATCGCCACGCACATGATCTGGGTGAGGATCAAGCCCGAGGCACCGACGAGGGCGCCGCTGATGATCAAGACGTTACTCTGCAGGACGAAGCCGGTGGCAGCGGCGGCGACTCCGGAGAGCGAATTCAGGAGCGAGATGACAACGGGCATGTCGGCGCCACCGATCGGGATCACCATGAGGACGCCGAGGACCAGACTGATAACAACGACGACGAGGGCGGCGATCATCGTCGGCTGCGAGCCGACGGTTACGAAGGCCATGCTCACTCCCGCGATCGCGGTGACCGCGAAGAGCAGACCGTTGATCACGTGCCGACCGGCGAGCATCACCGGAGCGCCTCCGATGCGGCCGCTGAGCTTGAGAAAAGCGACGAGGCTGCCGCTGAAGGTCACTGTTCCGATCAGGATCGAGAAGAAGCTCGTCAGGGCGACATCGGCACCTAGAATCGAATCTGCCGAGGCCTGAGTTTGCGGCTCGATGACCTGCAGCCAGAGGATCGACAGCGCCACCAGCGCCGAGGCGCTGCCTCCGAAGCCGTTGAACAGCGCCACCATCTCGGGCATCGCGGTCATTTGCACGCGAACCGCGGCGATACCACCCGCCAGCCCGCCGATGACGAGACCAGCGATGATCCAGCGGTAGTCGACGAGACCCATCTCGAGGAGGGTCGTACCGATCGCGATCAGCATGGCAAGGGCGGCGATGGCGTTGCCCCGCCGCGCCGAGCGAATGCGAGTGAGGCCCTTGAGACCCACGATGAAGAGGATCGCGGACAGAAGATAGAGAACGGGAACGATGACGGACTGCAGCATGACCGGACCTTATTTCTTCTTCTTGCCGAACATCGCCAGCATGCGATCGGTAACGAGAAAGCCACCAACCACATTGATGGTGGCGACGATGATTGCGAGGAAGCCGAGCAAACTGCTGAGCGCTAGACTGCCCTCGCGGGCAGCGTACAGCGATCCGACGAGGGTGATACCCGAGATCGCGTTGGCGCCGGACATCAGCGGCGTGTGCAGAGTCGGCGGGATCTTGGTGATGATCTCAAAGCCGACGAAGATCGCCAGCACGAAGACATAGAGGCCAATCAGAAGAGCACCCATCAGCTCGACACCTCCTCGACCAGCGCCGACGTCGGCGCGTGCAGGATTGCACCCGCGTGTGTCAGGAGCGCTCCGGACAAGACATCGTCCTGCGGATCGATCTCGAGTTTGCCGTCGGTCAACATGTGCTCGACCAGCGCGAGCACGTTGCGGGAATAAAGGAGACTGGCATCGTGCGCCATCGTCGCCGGCAGACTCGCCGGGCCGAGGATCAGGACGCCGTTGTGCACCACCTCCTCGCCCAGTTCGGTGAGCTCGCAGTTACCGCCGCTGGCGGCCGCCATGTCGACGATGATGGCGCCCGGATGCATGGCCTCGACCATTTGGCGCGACATGAGCATCGGCGCCTTCTTGCCGGGAATCTGGGCCGTCGTGATGACGACGTTCGCTGTCGCCAGGTGTTGGGTGAGAATCTCGCGCTGACGCTGCAGGAAATCCTCTCCCATCTCTTTGGCGTAGCCGCCGGCATCTTCTGCATCGACCTGCTCCGGCAGGTCGATGAACTTTCCGCCCAGGGATTCGATCTGTTCTTTCACTGCCGGCCGGATGTCCGAGACCTCCACCACGGCGCCGAGTCGCTTGGCGGTGGCCAGCGCCTGCAAACCGGCGACGCCCGCTCCCAGGATGACAACTTTCGCCGGGGGTACGGTGCCCGCCGCCGTCATCAGTAGCGGGAAGTACCGCCCGAGCCGGCTGGCGGCCAGTACGACCGCTTTGTAGCCGCCGATTGATGCCTGGGACGACAGCGCGTCCATGCTCTGGGCGCGCGTGATGCGCGGGATAAGCTCCATCGCCAGGGTTGTGACGTTGTTCTTGGCCAGAGTGCTGACGACGCCGACATTCTGTTGTGGCTCGAAGAAGCCGATGATGACAGTCTGCGGGCGCGACTTCGCGGCTTCCTCGGCGGTCGGCGGCGACACTTTGAGCACGACGTCAGCCTCGCGCCATGCCGTTCCGCTGGTGTCGATGGTCGCGCCGACTTTGCGATAGGCGTCATCTGGGAGATCGGAGTCCGTGCCGGCGCCGCTTTCGACGACGCACTCGAAACCGCTGCGCACCAGTTTCTTCACCGTTTCGGGCGTGGCTGCGACTCGGCGCTCCTCAGGATGCCGCTCTTTGGGAACGAAGACTCTCATGGCTCTCGTTTTCAGGTTGTGTTGGCAGGAAGGAGAATTGCTTCTCCGACGACTCTCTCGGTCGCGTCTATCGACCGCGCGAGGTCGAGTTTGCGTCGACCCGACGAATCCTCGTCGAACCCGCCGAGGATGTCAAGTGCTGCAAAGGGCTGATGAACGTGCGAGTGGCGTGCTAAGTTCTCACGATCGTGAAACCGCGATTCATCACTTTCGAAGGGCTCGACGGAAGCGGCAAGTCGACGCACATGCGGCGCGCGGCGGACTGGTGTCGACAGCGTGGCGTATCAGTGCTCGAGACGCACGAACCGGGCGGCACGGCTCTCGGGCAGGCGATTCGCGAGGTCTTCCTCGATCGCCGCTGGGGCGCACTCGACGGTAGGGTCGAGGCACTGCTCGTCTTCGCAAGTCGCCGTCAGCACCTGCTCGAGGTCATCGACCCGGCCCTCGCCCGAGGGTCGACTGTCTTTTGCGATCGGTTCACGGATTCGACGATCGCGTATCAAGGGTACGCGCGCGGTGTTCCCTTCAGCGTGCTGGAGAAAGCCGACGAGTTGGCGACCGGCCGCAGGGTCCCCGATCACACGCTGCTCTTCGATCTGCCGCCGGAAGAAGCAAGGCGGCGGGGTCAAAGCCAAGAGCGCACCAAAACCGGGAGTGTCGATCGACTGGACGCCGAGGAGTTGGATTTCTACGAAGACGTGCGACGCGGTTATCTGGAGCTGTCCCGGCGTGACCCCGAGCGGTTCAGTGTCATCGACTCGACCGGCAGCCTCGAGGAGACGGAGAGGCAGACCCTGACGGTACTCGGTGTGCTCCTCCGCTCAGCCGGGGAGGAGGCGTGAATCCGAAGGCCGCTATCCAGCTGGCACGCGACGGTCGCCTCTACCCGGCGCTGATTCTGCACGGCTCGAGTGGGGAAGATCGACAACGGTTCGCGCTCGAGCTGGCACGCACGCTGCTATGCGAGCGGTCGCCCGGGAAGCGGCCATGCGGCAAGTGCCCGCATTGTCGCCGGGTGATGTGGCCGGAGGGCGAAGCCGACACCTTCCATCCCGACTTCACCGTCCTGGAGAGGGACCTGAGAACCGTAACGTCGGTCGCCGCCGCGAAGTCGTTTCTACGAGGCGCCCAGCTGTCACCGTTCGAAGCCCGCGGACAGGTCTTCGTCATCGCCAACGCCGAGACGCTGAGCGGAGGAGCGGCCAACGCGTTGCTCAAGACGTTGGAAGAGCCCCCGACGTCGGCACCGCGACACTTCCTTCTGCTGGCGCCCTCGCAGCTCGACTTGTTGCCCACACTGCGGAGTCGATCTCTCGCCCTTTTTCTTGGCGCGGCGGCGCGTCCGCGGGACGAGCAAATCAGTGATCTCGCGCTCGGCTTTTCGGCCGCCCTGGTCGCTTTTGGCCGGAAAGGGAACCGGGCCGAGCTGTTGGCGGCATCGAGCATCCTCAAGCAGGCGGGCTCGTGGAACGAACCGCGAGCAATGGCTTCATGGGAGCGGGCGGCAGCGGTGGTGGTCGAGGCGTCGGCGCATGAAGACGTCAGCCGGTACCAGCGACGTGCGATGTTGCATCTGGCCGCTGATCTGCTGCGGGGGCCGAGCTTGCGAGTGCGCGGTATCCAGGCGGAGCGGATCCTGGACGGCTTCGTGTCGCGTCGGCTCGAGTCGTCAGGTCAGGGCGAGGGAGGCGGCGAGGGCCAAGCCCGGCGGTAGCCGCCGGTTGGCGGTGGCGCGAGCGGCGGGTATCATAAGGCCCCCGGGATCCGAGGATCCTCGATATCTCCTCTTTGAGAAAGGCAATCGCAATGGACAATACAAGTCGTCACCCATTCCCACGCTGGGGTTGGGCTGTCGTGTCAGTCGTCGCAGTCTTGGCGGGTCTCTGGCTGATATCAGAGACAGCCGTCTTCGCTAAGAAGGAAAAAAAGGCAAGTGCCGATGCCGTCCCGGCACCGGGAATCATGGCGATGGTCGGTGAGACGGCCATCACGGAAGCTGAGCTGAAAGAGGTCTTGGCCAGCGATCTGAAGCGGATCGAGCGCGAGCGCCATGAGCTCCTCCAGCAGGGACTCGAGAACCTCATCACGGAAAAACTTCTCGAAGTGGAGGCCCAAGCTCGAGGCGTGGCGGTGGAAGAGCTCATCGCTCAGGAGGTCGAGAGCAAGATCGGCGACGTGACCGAGGAGGAGGTGGCGGCGTTTTACGAGACACAGAAGGACCGGATCAATCGGCCGCAGGAACAGGTTGCCGACCAGATTCGGCAGTACCTCGGAGGTCAGCAGCGACAGCAGGCGCAGCAGACGCTGCTGGCCAGCTTGCGCGAGAAGCATGCCGTGCAATCGTTTCTCGAGCCGATGCGCGTAGAGGTCGATGCGGCGGGCGCGCCGTCGAAAGGGCCTGACAACGCGCCGGTGACGATTGTCGAGTTCTCCGATTTTCAATGCCCGTTCTGCTCGCGCGTCGTGCCGACGCTCGATCGCGTGACCTCGACATACGGCGACAAGGTGCGACTCGTCTTTCGACAGTTTCCGCTGCATCAGATTCATCCTCTGGCGCAGAAGGCGGCAGAAGCCTCACTCTGCGCCGCCGACCAGGACAAGTTTTGGGAAATGCACGACGCCCTGTTTGCCGACCAGGGGGGCCTGGGCGTCGGGCAGCTCAAGGAGAAGGCCGGTGGACTGGGCCTCGACCGGCAGGCATTTGACGATTGCCTGGATTCGGACCGCCATGCCGAAAGGGTCAATCAGGACCTGCAGGCCGGGGTCGAAGCCGGCGTCAGCGGCACGCCGGCGATGTTCGTCAACGGTCGCTTCCTGAGCGGAGCACAGCCCTTCGAAGACATCGCCAAAGTCATCGACGAGGAGCTGCGTCGTGCCGGCGGCTGAGCGGTGGCGATTCGAGGCACTGCAGACGGACTGAGCAGGCCGCGATCATTGGGCGGAGATGTCCCGATTCCCGAGCTGCGCCGGGCCTTGCATCGCGTCGCCGACGAGATCGCCGATTATCTTGACTCGGTCGGAGAGCGGCGGGTCCTGCCGCTCGTGGAGCCGGGAGACGTAGCGGCGCAGCTTCCGCCTTCGCCGCCGCGGACCGGCGAATCGCTCGAGCAGATCCTGGACGACTACAAACAACTGATCGAGCCCAACGTCACGCACTGGAATCACCCGGGATTCCTGGCCTATTTCTCAATCACCGGCTCAGGGCCGGGCATTATCGGCGAGGCCCTGGCCTCCGCCCTGAACGTCAATGCGATGCTGTGGCGCACGTCGCCCGCCGCCACCGAGCTCGAAGTCGTGACGTGCGACTGGTTGCGGCAGATGCTCGGACTGGATGAAGGGTTTTCCGGCCATATCAACGATACGGCCTCGATCTCGACGCTGCTGGCCCTGGCTGCGGCTCGCCATCGCCTGGACCCGACGATTCGCGAGCGGGGCCTGGCCGGTCGATCCGAGGTTTCTGGTCTGACCGTCTACGCCAGCGACCAGGCACACTCGTCCGTTGACAAGGCGGTCATGGCGCTCGGGATCGGACACGGGAATCTCCGCCGCATCGCCTGCGATGAGCAGTTCCGGCTGGCTCCAGAGGAACTGGCCGCCGCGATCGAGGCGGATCGCCAAACCGGGCTGCAGCCGATGGCGGTAGTGGCCACAGCCGGCACGACGTCGACGACGAGCGTCGATCCGTTGACCGCCATCGCCGACTTGTGCCAGCGGCAGGGTCTGTGGCTTCACGTCGATGGTGCCTATGCCGGAAGTGCGGCCGTCTGCGAGGAGTACCGACGGCATTTCGCCGGTTGGGAGCGTGCCGATTCGATTGTAGTGAATCCTCACAAGTGGCTCTTTACACCGGTCGACTGCTCGGTGCTCTTCGTCCGTGAGGAGGACTTGCTGCGTGAGACGTTTTCGCTTGTTCCCGAGTACTTGCGCTCGCAAGAAGGCGAGAAGAACCTCATGGACCTGGGCGTGCAACTCGGGCGCAGGTTCAGGGCGCTCAAGCTCTGGATGGTCATCCGGGCCTTCGGTGTCGACGGCCTCCAGGAACGAATCCGATACCACTGTGCCCTGGCAGAAGAGCTCGCCCGGAGAATCGACGGCGACCGAGATTTCGAGGTGGTTGCTCCGGTTCCCTTCAGCACCGTCTGCTTTCGCTGGCTCGAGGGAGCGGACGAC
>JAOTUP010000104.1 GCA_029863825.1 Acidobacteriota bacterium
CGAGTGGTTGCCGATGCTGACGGCGGGCGAAGGGGACACAGCATCGCCGTGACGATGCGCACTCCCGGGCACGATTTCGAGCTCGCGGCCGGCTTCCTCATCAGCGAAAGCGTCATCGCTTCGGCTGCCGAATTGTGGCGGCTGGACCGTTGCCGAGATGCTGGCGAGGACTCGGCGGAGAACATCGTCGAGGCTCACCTCGCTCCGGGCGTCGATTTCGATCCGCAGAAGTTCTCGCGACACGTGTTCACCAGCTCGAGCTGTGGCATTTGCGGCAAGGCGACGATCGAACGCCTGCTCGAAGTGCGCCCCAATGTGCCGCGCGGCGACTTCACGCTCGATGCACGGCTCATCCGGGAGCTCCCGGCTCGCATGCTCGAGTCGCAGACCGTATTTGCGCGCACCGGCGGACTTCATGCCGCCGCACTCGTTCAGGCGTGCGGTGATCTTGGACTTCTGCGGGAAGATGTGGGTCGGCACAACGCCGTCGACAAGCTGGTTGGGGCGAGCGTGTTGGCCGGGAATCTACCGCTCGACGACAGTGCGCTGCTGGTGAGCGGCCGCGCGAGCTTCGAGCTCGTGCAGAAGGCGTTGATGGCGGGCATTGCCGTGCTCCTCGCTGTCGGTGCTCCGAGCAGCCTCGCAGTCGCCACGGCCCGCGAGTTCGGCATGACGCTCGTCGGATTCCTGAAGTCCGGCGGCTTCAATATCTACAGTGGCCGGCAGCGCCTGCTCTGCGACTGAGATCCGTCAGGCGACGCACCAGAAATCCTGCGTCTCTCGCCAACCTCGGGTTTCGAGGTGACGGCGAATTCGCTTCCGTGCACCGCGTGAGGCAACAGCGGCGAGCAACACCGGAGGCGACCCATCGCGGCGCAATGTCTCGAGCTGATCTGGAAGCACGATCGGCCGGCGACGCAACGTACGACCGCTTTTCGCCACATCGATGTCGACGAAGGCCTCGAGCGGAAGGCGATGGCGCAGCAGATGCTTGGACAGGCGGCGTCCGGTCTGGCCGGCGCCCCAGACGAGAACTCGCTGTCGCCCGCGTAGTGGACCGGTAGCCAGATGGTGAGCCTTGCATGCCAAGAAGCGCTCGACAGCATATCGCGGGTCGGTTCTGGTCAGTCGCTGCCCGTGGTCGCGCCAGTGGAGCAGCACATTCTCCAGCTTCTCGAATCGGCAGCCGCGAGCCGCCAGGCGGAGCCACAGGTCGTAGTCTTCCGGCCAGCCGAGGTCGCGATAGCCGCCGGCATCACGGAGCAGGTCACGCTTCATCATCACCGAAGGGTGGGGGAGGGGGCTTTCCACGTAGAGATCGCGTTGGATGTCATCGTTGCGGACAAGGCTGTTCAGCCATGCTTCGTACAGCTCGAATCCGCGGCCGACGCCTTGCGACGCGAAGATCGAGACGCGGCAGCTCAGGACATCGATGGCGGGATCAGCACACAATGCATCGGCTTGCATCCTCATGCGCTCGGGATGAGCGAGATCATCGGCGTCCATGCGTGCTACGAAGTCGCCGGTACAATGGCTCAATCCGCGATTCAGTGCCGCGACGAGGCCCATGTGTGGCTGGCGAATCACCCGTACCCGGGAGTCGCTCCGAGCTCTGGACGCGAGGATCAACGGGCTGGCATCGGTCGACCCGTCGTCGACGGCAACGATCTCGAAATCGTCGAGCGTCTGCTTGCAAAGAGAGTCGAGGCAGGCGTCGAGAAACGGCTCGGCATTGTGCACCGGGAGCAGTACCGAGACCTGTGGGTCCCCCCTCATGGGTTCATTGTTCCACGACCGAAACGAGATCATCCCGTCTGCTCGCGCGAGGGACGTCGAGATCACTTCGCTGCTAGGCTCCTGCTCAACCATGGCTCCAGTCATCGACACGCACGCCCATCTATGCGACGCGGCGTTCACCGGGGATCTCGAGCAGGTGCTGAAGCGGGCTCAGGAGGCCGGCGTCGCCGGCATCGTGGCCGTGGGTGAGAATCTGGCAGACGCGAAAGCTAATCTGCAGCTGGCGGCCGAGTACCCCCAGTTGGTGCATGCGGCAGCCGGCCTCTTTCCGACCGTCCTCGACCTCGACGCGGCAGAGGAGATGGTGACCTTCATCCGCGCTCACAGCGACCGTCTCATCGCGGTCGGCGAAGTTGGTCTCGACCTATGGAAGGTCCAGGACGACGTCGGTCGCGGGATCCAGAGAGAGATCCTCTCGATACTCGTAGACCTGGCGATCGAGCTGGATCTGCCGCTCAATGTTCATTCGCGCTCGGCGGGTCGCCAGACGATCGAGGTGCTACTCGAGCGTGGGGCACGGAAGGTACAGTTGCACGCTTTTGACGGACGGGCGGCCAACGCAGCTCCAGGCGTCGAGGCCGGTTACTATTTCTCGGTCCCTCCATCGATCGCGCGTTCTGCGCAGAAGCAGAAACTCGTTCACCGGTTGCCTCTCGAAACACTTCTCGCGGAGACCGACAGTCCGGTGCTGGCAGCGCAGGCAGATCGTCGAAACGAGCCCTGCAATGTGAGAGAGTCGATTGCCGCCGTTGCGGAGATTAAGGGATTGTCCGCGTCCGAGGTCGGGCAGTGCATGTGGGAGAACACTCGGCGCCTCTACGGGCCCCGGATCGGTGGATAGGAGGCGGTGTGAGCTCCGCAGCCTGGGCAGGCGCGTTGGCACGCTGGTTGCCTCTGTAGTCCGCGTCATGCGCTGTCTCGTTGCTGAAGAGGAAGGACGCGCGGCTGTGCATGTGCGCTCGCAGCGCCGGCGCGCGGAGGCAGATGACCAGCGGCGCAGACTTCTTGGAGGCGTTGGCCGTCTCGCTTTGTCGGTGCTGGTGGCGAGCCTGATTGGTACTGGACCCGTTTCCGCTGCGGCGTTGGACGAAGAGCTCGGTCGCAACGAAGTTCGGGTGTACTCACAGTCGTTCGAGATTGAGGTTGGTGACTCGATTGGTGAGAGCCAGCTCCCTGAGCGTCTGGGCCAGCTTGGGTATCGCAGGGTCCATCGTCGACCGGTAGAGGCGGGAGAGTATTTTTGGGGATACGAGAACTTCTGGATCTACCAGCGCCGGTTTTCAGGCAGCAAGGTCGACGTGACGGCGCGGCTTCTGCAGCTCGAGCTAAAGCGCGGCAGCGGGAGGATCAAGGCAGTGCGTGAGCACGTCCAGGCCGGTGCGCCTAAAAGCGTGTCGGCACTTCGTCTCGCGCCGGTGCTGATGGCAGAGTCGCTGACGGAGGAGCGCGCGCCGCGCCGGCCCATCGATCTCGACGACGTGCCGGACTACGTGTGGCAGGCGGTGCTGGCGATCGAGGATGCCCGTTTCTTCTCCCACGGCGGAGTCGATCCGAGAGGGGTCGCCAGGGCGATGCTCAAGAACGCGCTGGCCGGAAAGGTTACGCAGGGCGGTAGCACGATCACCCAACAGTTGGTCAAGATGCGTGATTTGTCGCCGCGACGAACTTTGGGGCGCAAGGTCTCAGAGGCGGTACGAGCGCTTGCGCTCGAGGCGGACTACGACAAGCGCGAGATTCTCATCGCCTACCTCGATGCGGTCTATCTCGGGCACGTGCACGGCGTGGCAGTGCACGGTATCGGCGCGGCTGCCGAGGCTTATTTCTCCACCTCGGCGGAGGCCCTCGACCTCGGTCAGGCCGCTTTGCTCGCGGGGATGATCCAGGGCCCGAATCGACTGCACCCGCAGCGGCATCCCGAACGTGCGCTGGCTCGACAGCGCGCCGTTCTCGAGCGCCTGCTGAAGCTCGGGTGGGCCGCCAGCCGTGATGTCGAGCTGGCGCGACGCAAAGGCCTGCCGAGACTGAAGATCTCGCCTCCTCATCCGCGCGTTGGCCGGCAGCTCCTTTCATGGCTGCGAGAGTCGGTGGAAAGAGAGGCCCCGAGACGGTCGGCGGAAGACAAGGGCGTGGTCGTGTACACGACGCTCGATCCCTTGTTACAGAGTGTGGCGGAGCGAGCGGTCGAGGGCGGTCTGGCATCACTGCGAAGTCGTCGAGCGAGTCTCAGACGGTTGTCACTGTCCGCGGCTCTGGTTGCCGTCGACGGTCGCTCGGGAAGTGTACTGGCGTACGTGGCCGGTGATCCGGCGGCCCATGGCGACGCTTTCGACCGCGTGCGGAAGGCACGACGACAACCCGGCTCGGTTGTCAAGCCCCTGGTTCTTCTCGAAGCGCTCGAGAGCTGCGGCGAGATGCCACCACTCACCGCGTCGAGACGGGTGCTGGACGCGCCTCTCGAGGTGGCTGTCCCCGCTGGGTCGTGGTCGCCTCGCAACACCGACGGCACGTTTCGCGGAGCTGTGACGGTGCGAGAGGCGATGGTGCGGTCTCTCAACGTGCCGTTCGTTCGCCTCGCCCGCTATTGCGGATTCGCGGCGACCGCTCGACGGCTCGGGCTTGCGGGCCTGCCGGTGACAGCCAATGCTCCTCCAGCCTTTGTCTTGGGTGCGATCGAAACGACTCCGCTGGAAGTCGCGGCGGCGTACACGGTCTTTACGTCGCCCGGAGATCGGCTTACTCCCCGGTTGGTCGCCCGGATCGAAGCCCCATCGGGTCGGCGGCTTCACGTCGCCAGAAAAGAGCGCCACAAGGTGGTGAGCTCGGCAACCGCCTACCTGGTGCGTGACCTGTTGAGTGAGGTCGTGGAGAGGGGTACTGCGACCACGGCTCGTCTCGGGGGATTCGAGACCATCGGCAAGACCGGCACCTCTTCGGATACAAGGGACGCCTGGTTCGTGGGCGCTGCAGGGTCAGTGGTGACGGCGGTGTGGGTGGGGATCGATAGCGGTGAGTCGCTGGGTGCGGGCGGGGCCACGGTCGCAGCGCCAATCTGGCGTGACTTCATGTCGACAGCAGCGCCGACGCGACCTGGACTGCGGCTGCAGCGGCCAGCGAGGGTCGTCGAGCGGTGGATCGATCGACACAGCGGGCTGGTGGTGCGAGAACCCCGACACGGCGCGGAGCGGTTTCTCTTTCATCGCAACAACGTACCGCCACGGCAGCGGCCGTGGCGGCGAGAAGGTCCGCGCACTATCGAATAACCGGAGGAATCAGGCGGCGCCCTCGCGAGCGATACGCCAGCGGCCGCCTTCCCACACCAGGTCCAGCGTCTTGCGGACCATGTCGCCGAATCGATCCGAGCGGTACGTCTGGGTAAAGCTCACGCGCACGCGGTCGTCAGCGAGTCTCTCGAGATCGAGAGACGTTATGGAGACGTTGATGTAACGAGGCGCGCTCAAGCGCTGTCGTCGTTGAATCTCCCACTGCCTGCGGCTCAGGCCACCGCCGGGCGCGAACGTGCTTGCGTAGTGCGACAAGTATCGATCGGTGTCCTGGCTGGACCAGGCTTCGGCCCAGGAGGTCACAGAATCCATGACGCTCTTGTACGCCGAGCCTACGGGAGGCGCAGGGCCACTGCTCGGCGGCTGGACGGGTGATTTTTCCGTGGATGGCGCAGGCTGCGGTGGAGGTGTCGGCTCGGGCGGGGGGGGTGCGTTCGCCGCCGTGGTGGGATCGGCCGCAACCGGTGTGGCGCCAGGCGACGCCGACTCGAGCGCTGGTGCCGAGACTTCGCTGCCGGAGCCGTTCTGCGTCCCGAGCGTCGCACTCCGCTCCTCCTTGCTGCCCGGGAGCCATTCAGTGAGCCAAAAAAGGATCCCCACGAGAGCCAGCACAACTGCGGCGGTGAGCAGTAGAGGGACGACTCGGCGTTCGCTCCCTCCTTTGGAGCTGAAGCGGGCGGGCGCTTGTGCTGAACCTTGCGGCACTCTCCGACTGGCCTTGGGTGCAGTCGCTCTCTTCGATTCCGTGGCCATCGCGCTATCAGCGTCGACCACGTCTTCCAGCGCCTGATCGATGACAGTGCGCAGCTCATCAAGCTCGAAGGGCTTGCCGCCCTCGCGGATGTGCTTCTCCACGATCCAGCGAATGAGCCGACGACTCTGGGCGTCGACCTCCAGGAACCGCACGCCCATTCCGGGAGGCCGCTCCGGCCCTTCGTCCCGATACCGGCTCCATACGACTTGGGCTTTGCCTCGAATCAGCTTCCAGTCGTCGGCGACGCTGAACTCGAACGAGAAGCTGGTCCCGGGGGGTTGCGGTTTCTCCGAGACGATGAACATCCCGGTCGTCGAAATGTTGGCGGAGTACTCGGTGACGAAGGTATCGAAGCGCGGCACGCGGATGGCGATTTCGCGTTCGAGAGCGACACGTCGGGAGTCTATAGACGCCTGTCGATTGGTCGTATTACCCATGCAGCCCCGTCTCGTCGAGAGTCCCAATCTCTAATTATAGCTGATCAATGAGGGGGTCAGCGCCGCGTAATGGAACGACAAGCACAGAAGGAGTAAGCTCTGACCCTGGGGAAGCGAGAAGTGGCCACGCGCAGAATCGTCGTCGTCGCAATGCTGGCAGCTGGGTTCGCCGGCGCGGCGCGGGCCGACGATGTCTATATGAAGAACGGCAGGGTCTTCGAAGGCGTGATTGTCACGGCTCTCGATGATGAGCAGATTCGTATCCGGCTGGCCTTTGGCGAACTCGCCCTGGCCGCCAATCTCGTCGCCAGGGTCGTCGACAGCGAGAGCGATCTGGAGCGCTACCTGGATCGGCGGCGACAGCTGGTCGAGAGTAGCGCCTCCGCCGGTGAGTGGCTGGAGCTTGCGAAGTGGGCCCGGAACCGGGATCTCGATCACGGATTCAGAGAGGCGGCGCTAACGGCGGCGGCGCAGGATCCCACGATGGACGAGCTGGCGCCATATCTCCGCTCGCTTGGCTACGTTCTCGACAAGGCGGCGGGGCTTTGGGTGCCGTATTCGAATCTCGAGTCGAAGTCGGCGCGCTCGCCCGTTCGCTCTCCCGAGCCTCAGTCGGCCGCCACTCCCCAATCGACTGAAGAGCATCTGAGTCGTGCCGTCGAACTCCTTGCCGCAGCGCAATTGGC
>JAOTUP010000103.1 GCA_029863825.1 Acidobacteriota bacterium
GGTGCCTGGAAACTCGTGTCGCGACGATCGGTGCGCGCCAGCGTCGTCAGGCGCACGTTGTAGAGCCGACTTTCGACCGCGGGAACGGAGGCCGGCTGCACCTGGTTCCACTTCGCGTCGCCGGCATTGTCATTCGGATCGTTGAACAGCCACTCGTCGCTGCTGTCCCCTTGATCCAGGATCACTCCGTCGTTGTCCCCGTCGACACCCAGGACCACCTGAAAATCGATCAGATTGTCGGCGATGTCGCCGGTCCATGAGACCGGGTCATTGGCATACGGAATGTCTGTGCCCGGAAAAACCCGCGCCTTGGCGAACCGCGGTGTCAGATCGGAGGTCGTATCGCCGGCGATGGCGTAGATCTCACGAATGTAGAAGCGGTATTCCTCGAGGATGCCGACGAAGGCGGCGCTGGTGAGGCCCGCCGGATAGGCTCCGCCAGCCGAAAGCGCCAAGTACTCCGTCACGTTATCCCCTGCGGCGGTCTTGAACTGCACCGTCATCGACGTGTTCGCCGACGGATCGGTGCAGTCGACAGAGCTGCGACTGCCGGGGGCATTGAGCTCGACAACGGCATAGATGGCATCGTCCAGAGGACTGACCAGCAACAGCGCTTCCGGCACGTCGTCGGTGTCGCAGATCGCCGCGACCATGGGACCCAGATCGTGCGGCACGCCGGTCGGGCTCTTGTCGGCGATCACCACCGACCCGCCGGTCGCATTGAGCGAAAAGGTCGCGGGGTCGCCGTAGTTGACCTGGTAGAGCGAGCTGTTGAAGACGCCGCGAATGGTCAGGATGTCCGTTCCTGTCAACACTGCCGGACCGGTGCCGGCGACGAAACCGATCGTGCTGTTGGCAGGCACGTTGTTGCGCACCTCGAGGGCGACGCCGAGCGGCATCTGCCTCCCCGGCGTCCGCAGCGGTAAGGGGCCACGGCCCGCCATCCTGATCAGCCGCACGACATCGTACTGCGCGGCGCGTAACGACTGTTGCATGTCGCTGATATTGGTCTGCGACCTCGCCACCTTGCTCGAAAAATCGAAGACTTCCAGTAGCCCCACGACCAGGAGCGACAGGATGAACATGGCGATGACCATCTCGATGAGGGTGAATCCCGCCCGATGGCAGGCCAGTCGCGTATGAACAGATCTCATTCTGAGCTCTCTCTTTCTTCCTGAGTCCCCGCCTACTTGGCCTTCAGCGTTCGCAGCACGATGTCGCGTTCCGGCCCCATCGGCCCGCCCCGCTCGGCGCGCACGGTAACGACGACTTCCTTCAGGTGCACGCTCTCCGCGTTCTCGTTGCCGTCGAGCGCTCCTGCCTTCTCGAAATCGAAGGTGCTGATGGTCTTATCGACCTCGTTGATGTTGAATTGGCGAACGACGGTCGTCCGCGTCCACTGCGGGTTCAGTCCGGCCGGAGCCGTGCCCGGCTTCCACTTCTTCTCCGTGTCCGACCAGTAGTCGTCAGTCGAGACCTCGGTCTGCCCCGCCGGGATGACCAGCCGGGCGTTGTTGAAGTCGAGCTGGAACAGCTCCTCCATCTGCGATTTGCTGAAGTTGCTGAGTCGCGTGTAGTCGTTTCCGCCGGCGTTGTTCATCATCGATCGCATGAACAGCGGGACGATGCCGAGAACGACGACGAGCATGAGCATCGATGCCACCAGCAGCTCGACAAGGGAAAAGCCCTGTACCTGCCGCGTGTGTCCTGAACTCCGTCGGTCCGCCTGGCGCGGCGCTCTGCCGAGACGCTTTTCTACCACTCCCATGACTCGCCTCCATGTCCCTGTTCCTTGAACGTAGTGCTTGCCGGATCCCACTTGAGAACTTCGACTCGTGCAGTCGCCGGTGGATCGATGCGCACTTCGACAAAATAGTTCCTCGCCCCTGCCAGACGAAACGCGCCCGAGTCCTGGACCGTGCCATCGACCCGGAAGATCGCCTTGTCGGCGACGCCGAAGCCATCGACCACCAGTTCACCAGCCGGAGCGCCGAATACGACTCCACCCTCCAGATTCGCTTGAAAGATCAAGGTGCCCACTGTCGCCACGGCGCGGTCGCCGACGATCTGGACTTCACCCTGCTGATTGCGCCTGACGGCTTCCAGACGGGCGCGCTGGAATATCGCTCCTACCTGCTGCGCCGAGGTCAGAAGACGCGTGCGAGCGATGAACTGAGGAAAGTTGAACATGAGAAAGCCGGCCAACATCACCGCGATCATCATGACGATCAAAAGCTCGATCAAGGTGAACCCTGCGGTTCGAGATGTCATTCGGCGTATCACGAGATTCTCCTTGTACAAGTTCCGGGCCAACCCCTTCGTCCGTCCGTGACCTCTATCATAAGCCCTTGTGGTTTCAACGGTTTGTGAAGTTCTTCACCGATCGCAGGGGAAATGCGCATGATAGCGCCTTCGCTTCTTTTCGTAACAATTGTGACAAATGGCCGACGCAATGACCGCTCCCTTGCCGTCACAGCCGTCTCCGGCTCGCGTCGCACCGTGCTCCACTCGCCAACCGTAGCACCAACTCGGCACCTTTCCACTCACAGCGAGCATTGCAGGGACGGTCGCTTCCGGCGGCCGTGTCTCGAGGTTACCCGGCATCCAGAAGCTGGCGGATTCGAGTCAGCAACACCGCCGGGTCGTACGGTTTCTGCACGAACCGACTCGGGTCGTCCGCGTCGAGGCCTTTTGAGCGCAGCACGTCGGCGGTGTAGCCGCTCATGAAGAGGATCGGGATCTTCGGCCTCGTTCGTGCAATCTCGTCTGCCACCTGCTGTCCGTTTCTCTCCGGCATCACGGTATCGAGCAGCACGAGACCGATCTCGCTCTCGTACTCGCGGAATCGGGCCAGCGCCTCCTGTCCGTCGTGCGCCTGGATGACGCGATACCCGAACTCGGAGAGGAGTTTGGCCGTCATCCTCAGGATCGGCTCGTCATCCTCGGCCACGAGAATCGTCTCTGAGCCACCTCGAGGTTCCAGCCGCTCGTGTGAAGTCACTTCCTCGCCGCCTTCGACCGCTGGCAAGTAGACGCGGAAGACCGACCCCAACCCGGTCTCGCTATAGACGGAGATGGCACCCTCGTGCTGTTTGACGATGCCGTAGCTCACCGCCAGACCCAGTCCGGTGCCCTGATCGGGGGGCTTGGTCGTGTAGAAGGGCTCGAAGATCTGGTCGAGTGCCTCGGCATCGATACCCGAGCCGCTGTCGCGAACCGTAACGCAGGCGTACTCGCCCGGCTCGAGCAGAAGATGGTACTTCGAGTACCTCTCCTCCAGCCGCACTCGCTCAGTGCCGATCTCGAGCGTCCCACCCTGCGGCATGGCGTCGCGAGCGTTGGTCGTCAAGTTGATGATGACCTGCTCGATCTGACCTCCGTCCGCCAGCACGATCAGCGGTTCGCTCGCCAGCGCCGTCGTCAGTCGGATGTCCTCGCCGATCATCCTCAGCAACATCTTCTCGACGCCGCTGACCAAGGCACTCAGGTCCAGTCGCGTCGGGTTCATCGTCTGCTGGCGACTGAAGCTCAGCAGGCGTTGAGTGAGTTGAGCGCCGCGCTGTGCCGCCTCGAGGATCTGCTGCACGTCCGGTCCGATTGGGTCGTTGTCCTTGATTTGCATCGCGATCAGGTTCCCGTACCCGACAATCGCCGTGAGGATATTGTTAAAATCGTGCGCTACGCCCCCGGCGAGGAGTCCGATCGCTTCCATCTTCTGGGCCTGCTGCAGTTCCGCCTGCAGCTGCCGCGTCTCGGACTCGGAGGCTCTCTGCTCGACAATCCTTCTGTTCAGCTGGCGCAGCGCCTGAGAGAGCTCAGCGGAGCTTTCCTGCGCCTGCATCTCCATTTCCGCGAACGCGCGCCGCAGCTCGATCTCGGCACGCTTGCGCTCGGTGATGTCCTGGCAGATGGCGACGACACCAAGCGCCTCGCCCGACTCGCCGCGTACCAGATCCGAAACGAGATGCACCGGGAAGCGACTGCCGTCCGCTCGCACATTGACACTGTCACGATTGAACCGGCCACGCTTGGCCACCTTTTCCGGCGCCATCGGATTCCACAATTCTGACGGCGCAAACACTCGCACATCGCGGCCGATGAGCTCGTCCGCATCGGCGTATCCGTGCATCTTCGCCTCGGCGGGATTCGTAAAGAGGATCTTGCCGGTCTTGTCGGTAATCGTGACGCCCACTTGCGTCGTTTCGAGTGCTTTCTCGAAGAACGCGAGCTTCTCGATCAGAGCGGCATCGCGCGCGACACTCGGATCCTGATTCGCTTCGAGGGTCTCAGGATCACCCTGTTGCGTCTTCTCGTCGCCGCCCGCCAATCTCTCTCCTGAGCACCACCTCGGTGTAATGTTGCGGTTTAAGATGTTGCTTCTAAGATAATTTGCCTGACTCAATTTAGCGCGCTCTCTGGCAGGCGAATGTGACGAAGCGCATGCACCGCATGACGGGCGCCGACCTACCGGCCCTGGAGGCGCGCCACCGGCCCGACACGCGACGATGCCTCCCCGCCCGCCCCAGGGCGGGATCCTTCGGCGATGCCGCGAGGAGAGTAGCTTGCACGAGCCTTCCGCGCGTATACTGCCACCAGAGTATCGATCGGCCTCAAGAGTCTTGCCCCGCCGAGGCCGCTGACAGGAAGATCCGTTACCGCGTCACCCTGCTACTCCGACCCGATCCCACACCTATTCCGCACACCCAAGAGCGAGAAAACGTACGGAGGTCACTGTGTCCAATTCTGTTGAGGGATTCCTGAAAAAGGTCGTCGCCAAGAACCCGTCGGAAATCGAGTTCCACCAGGCCGTTCACGAGGTCATCGACTCGATCTGGCCGGTCATCGAGCGCACCCCCCGCTACCGCAGCGGCAAGATCCTGGAGCGCATCGTCGAGCCGGAGCGAGTGATCAGCTTTCGCGTGCCGTGGGTCGACGATCAAGGGGAGATCCAGGTCAATCGGGGTTTCAGAATCGAAATGAACAGCGCCATCGGTCCGTACAAGGGAGGACTGCGTTTTCATCCGAGTGTGAATCAGGGCATCCTCAAGTTCCTCGCCTTCGAGCAGGTGTTCAAGAACAGCCTCACGACCCTGCCGATGGGGGGTGGCAAAGGGGGATCCGACTTCGATCCCAAGGCCAAGAGCGACGGCGAGGTGATGCGATTTTGCCAGGCGTTCATGCGCGAATTGTTCCGCCACATCGGTCCCAACACCGATGTCCCGGCCGGCGACATCGGTGTCGGGGGTCGCGAGCTCGGTTACCTCTTCGGCATGTACAAGAAACTGGCGAACGAGTTCACCGGTGTGCTCACCGGCAAGGGCACCAAGTGGGGTGGCTCACTCATTCGACCGGAAGCTACAGGCTATGGAACGGTCTATTTCGTCAACGAAATGCTGAAAACCCGTGACGAGACGGTCGCCGGGAAGCGCATTCTGATCTCCGGATCCGGCAACGTGGCACAATTCGCCGCCGAGAAAGCGCTCGAGATGGGCGGCACGGTGCTGACCCTGTCCGACTCAAGCGGCACGATCGTCGACGAAGACGGCATCGATCGCGCCAAGCTCGACTATGTGATGGACCTCAAGAACCACCGCCGCGGACGCATCAAGGAATACGCGGAAGATTTTACTGGTGCCACCTACCTCGAGGGCGAGCGTCCGTGGTCGGTCGCCTGCGACGTCGCACTGCCGTGCGCCACCGAGAACGAAATCAACGGCGACGATGCCAAGACTTTGATTGACAACGGCTGCTTTTGCATCGCCGAGGGCGCCAATATGCCGTCGGATCCGGATGCCGTCAACCGCTATCTCGACGCCGGTATCCTCTATGGCCCCGGCAAGGCTGCTAACGCGGGCGGCGTTGCTGTGTCCGGACTGGAAATGAGCCAGAACGCGATGCGCATCTCGTGGCCGCGCAAAGAGGTCGACGGTCGGCTGAAGACGATCATGAAAGAGATTCACCGCACCTGCGTCGAGCACGGGAAAGAGGGCGATTACGTCAACTACGTCAATGGCGCCAATATCGCCGGCTTCATCAAGGTGGCCGATGCCATGCTCGATCAGGGGGTGGTCTGAGACCTGGCAGGATACTCTCGACCTGAGATGAGCCCAGGAGGCAAGACCCGCGCCTCGACGGCGCGCCTCAAACTGACGTTTCGGAGACGGTCAGCAACGCGATCGCCGTCGCTCTGCGAGCCTCGGGGAGACGCCGCATGAGAGCCCGCCGTCTCGGTCTCAAGGCGCTCCGCTTTCATGACCTGACGCCCTATCGCATTCGCGAGGTCCTTCTGGTCTCGTCACCCTACGACGCTTTTATTCTGGAAGAGGATGGCCAGCTCACCGAACAGGTCTTTTTCGAATACCGGGAGGTCAACGCCTCCGGCCCGCCTCGCTTCACCCACGTTCCAACCGACAAGGCGGCATTCGCAGCGCTTGCCGAGCGCCGCTACGATCTCATCCTGGTGATGACGAGCTTCACCGGAATGGGTGTCAATGCCCTCGGCCGGCGAGTCAAGGAGCTTCGCCCCGGCCGGCCAGTGGTGTTTTTGGCGCTCGACGGCAAGGAGCTCGACGAGGCTCAGGAGGCCATCGACCCGGCGGCGATCGATGGCACGTTCCTGTGGAGCGGAGACGCGCACATCCTCTTCGCCATCATCAAGTACATCGAAGACGAGGCCAACGTCACGCACGACACGCAAGAAGGAAACATCCGAGTCATCATCATGATCGAGGACTCGCCGCGCTTCTACTCCGCCTTTCTCGGCCTGCTCTACAAAGAGCTGATGACGCAGTCGCGATCCTTGTCCTCGGAGGGAGTAAACGAGCTCCACAGGTTGATGTACATGCGGTCGCGGCCCAAGATCCTGCATGCCACCTCGTATGAAGAGGGGCTGCAACTTCTGCGCAAGTACCGTCGCAACCTGCTGGCTGTGATAAGCGACGTGGCGGTGCCGCGC
>JAOTUP010000105.1 GCA_029863825.1 Acidobacteriota bacterium
CGACCGAGAGATTTTCGCATCAAGGTTGCCGCGGCGTCCCTGTCCGTTCCGACCTCGCCCTCGTACAGATCGACGGCGAGAGCGGCATACCCTTCGCCGGCGAGACGATCGGCCATGGCGCGGATCTGGTCGTTCAATCCCCACCACTCATGGATGACGAGGATTCCCCCTCGCGGTGTTCCCTGGGCGGGGCGAGCCAGATAGCCGTGAATCGCCCTGTCATCGAGAGTGGCATAGGCAACCTCGGCACCGACGACCGGAACGGCGGGCTCGGCCTCGGCAGCCGGGCTTGCCACCGGCGCGTCACCGGCGTGCTCATGCTCCATTCTGGTGACGATGTCCTGGGCCGAGAGCGGCGCCGTTGGAAGCGAGAGGAGAAGAACCAGCGGCAGGTTGACCGTCAAGTACAATCGCATGCAGAGCCTCCTTTACGGTGCACGGAGAAAAGCCTAGCAGCTCGGCCGGCCGGTGGCGCACCTCGAGTCGATGCGGATTCAGGCACATGCCGTCCTGAGCGAATCGTCCATATTCGCCGCGCGTCGCGGGGGACCTGGGATGCTCGCGCCGGTCTGTCGACGTCGCCAAGTCGAGTCGCGCATCTGGCACATGAGCCCTTGAGGCTATATTCGTGAGCATGACGCGGGCGACGATTGCCTACTTCGTGACACCGCACGGGTTTGGTCATGCGGCCCGGGCGGCTGCGGTGATGGAATCAGTCGGACGACTCACCGAGAGAATCCGGTTCGACATCGTAACAACCGTACCGGAGTGGTTCTTCGCGCAGTCGTTGTCGGTCGAGCATCGGCTGCGCTCCGTCGTCTGCGATGTCGGCCTGGTGCAGCTCGACCCCGTCACCGAGGATGTGGGAGCGACCGTCACGGCACTTCGAGATTTCTGGCCGACACTACCTGCAACGGCGGCGAGCCTCGTCCGGGAATGGGAGGAGATGCCGCCCCGCGTGGTCGTGAGCGACATCTCACCGCTGGGGCTCGAGGTGGCTCGACAACTCGGCGTCTCGTCCGTATTGGTCGAGAATTTCACCTGGGACTGGATCTACGACGCGTACCGTGAGCTGGCACCCGAGTTGGATCGGTTTGGTGAGCGCTACGCTGATCTCGTCGTCGGCGTCGACCATCACTTGCGTTGCGAGCCAGCATGCGGACCAGGTGTCGGCACGTTGCGCGTTGCACCGGTAAGCCGCGAGCCGCGCGGCGAGCGAGGGAGCACGAGACGGGCCCTGGGGATCGAAGAGGGGGACGGCCGACCACTGGTTTTGCTGACCATGGGTGGGCTGGGATGGGGGCCGCGATCTCCGTTTCTGCGCGACGATGTCCTGGTGGTGACGCTCGGTGGCGTGTCGACCATGACGACTGACGGCTCCGTCATCCGACTACCGGATCGGTCGCCGGTCTATCCGCCTGACCTCATTCGGGCCGCGGATGTCGTTGTCGGCAAGCTGGGCTACAGCACGGTGACCGAGTGCTATCGATCGGGAACGCGGCTAGGATTCGTCAGGCGTGAGCGGTTTCCCGAGTCGACGGTTCTCGCGGCATGGGTGCGCGACCATCTGCCGTCAGCCGAGATGAGAGCGGACGAGCTGAGCAACGGCCGCTGGCGAGCTACGCTCGAGAAACTGCTGGATCAGCCGCGACTCGTCGAGCGGCGCGAGCAAGGTGCCGACGAGATCGCGCGTCTTCTGGTCGAACTCGTGGAGGCCACCTGATCCTACCTATGGTGGCTGTCGATCGAGGTCGCGTGTAACGAACCCGGCGGAAGTTCGTCATACCCTGTGAGAGCTGCGCATGACCCCCGGACCCGACCCGATGCCCACCAGTACCGCCACCGCCCTTCATCCGTCGTTCTGGCGCACCAGCTTCGAGGAGCACGGTGGTGTTGTCCTGGCATTCCTGACCAGCCGGGTCGGCCGTCGGGACCTGGCCGAGGACCTGTTGCAGGAGACGTTCGTGCGCGCGATCCGTGCCGAAGCGCTAGAGGATTTGTCGAAGGTGCGGTCGTATCTGCTGAGCATCGCGCACCGTCTGGTGCTCGATCCTGTGAGAAAGCAACGACCGGTTCTCTTTTCCGAGATCTCCACGGATGAGCCGATCGAGGACGTGCGCGATCACGCGGCGCCGTCGCCCGACGATCGCGCCGAGTCCGGTTTTGTCGAGCAGCGGCTGTCGACGACCGTAGAGGCCTTGAACGAGCCACTGCGAGCCGCCTTCGAGGCCGCTGTCATCGAGCAGCGGTCCTACGCCGACATTGCCGCCGCGCCCGCCGACCTCAAACCTCATGCCTGGAGGCTGGCCGGAGTTCTCAAGACCGAGAGTCGCGAGTTCAGAGGCTTCATTCAGTGGGATCTCGAGGAATGTTTGTCGACCGACGAGCTGGACGGCGAAACGCGAGACGGCGACATGTCGATCGAGATGGGCAGGATCGCGGCGATCGAGAAAAACAACCGCAACGGCGCGTGGGTCGAGCTGCGTGACGGGCGTCGGCTGCTGCTCGAAGACACCAACGACGTCGATCACTCCACCAGCGGCATCTTTGTCGAAGACGAGCGCTTCGGCCGGGTCAAGGTGGCTTGGGATGAGTTCGAGCGAGTGGATTTCGAGGTTTCGGGCCGCTCCGGTCGTGGCTATGACGAGTACCAGGCGCTGGGTGCTTTGAAAGGAAGGGTGATAGACCTGGACGGTGCGGCATCGAGCGGTACGCTGGTCATTGACCTCGACGAGAGCCGTGGATGGGAGATTCTGAACGGCTCGCTCGACGACATCGAGTACAACCTTCCGTTCGCCATGATCCGATCGCTCGAGCCGACGAGCCGAGATCGAACGATCGTCGGGCTGAGAAGTGGTGAAGAGCTCGAGCTCGAGGACGGAACCGACGTCTCCGACGACAACGACGGCGTGCTCGTGGTGACGGGTGACGCCGAGAACTACATTGCCTGGCGGGACATCGAGCGTATCGAGCTCGAGTGATCGGAGGCGCGTCAAACACCTGACGCGCTTCCTAGTCCCTTTGCCCGCTGTGGCCACTCGCGAACGGTTCGTTCGCGAGTGCCAGGCTCACACGTCGGTGGCGTGACTTCGGCGGACCTGCTACCATGTCGCCTTCGTCGAGACTTCCTCGGCACGCGGCGCACAACAGGATCTTTTGTTCGGGATCGCGTCGCTCTTAAAGTACCCCCTATCTACAGCTGTTGTGTGGGAAGGAGAGCGGTGGCCGTGCGTCGTCACGATGACCCGGCCCGCTGGAGAGATATACGTATGTCAACCAACATCAACGAGTCCGTCGCCGGGTTCGCACACTTCAACCTTGACCCCGCCCTTCACCGCGGGATCGCCGCTGCCGGTTTTGTGGAGCCGCGGCCGATTCAGACACAGGCCGTTCCTACCGCTCTCGAGGGGCGCGACGTACTTGGTCTGGCGCAGACCGGGACCGGAAAGACGGCAGCCTTTGCGCTTCCCGTGCTCGAACGGTTGCTGGCTGGGCGCAAGCCCGGTCCGCGCGTCCTGATCCTGGCGCCGACTCGTGAGCTGGCGGCCCAAATCAGTGCCGAGATCCGCACCCTGGCCAGGTTCACGAAGATCCAGGTCGCCACCGTCTTCGGCGGCGTCTCGGTTCATAGCCAACGCAAGGCGCTGGCTTCCTACCCGGAGATCATCGTCGCCTGTCCCGGCCGATTGCTCGATCTGATGCAACAACGTATTGTTCGCCTGGATCGGATCGAGACTCTGATACTGGACGAAGCGGATCACATGTTCGACATGGGGTTTCTGCCGGATATCCGCCGAATCCTGGCCGCGCTTCCCGAGCACCGCCAGAACCTTCTCTTCTCGGCCACCATGCCGCGGGAGATTCGCGCTCTGGCCGACCGGCTCTTGCGCAACCCGCACGTGGTCGACGTCGCCCACAGCACGCCGCTGTCGACGATCGAGCATGCTCTCTACCCGGTGGAAGGAACGCGAAAGCTGGCGCTTCTCGAGCGCATCCTCGCCGAGGACGAGCTCGCCTCGGCGATTGTCTTTACGCGCACCAAGCATCGCGCTCGACGTCTCGCCCAGCAGCTCGAACGTTCCGGTCACCGCGCCGTGGCACTCCAGGGCAATATGTCTCAGGGTCAGCGCGACCGCGCCATGAAGGGATTTCGCACGCGCCGTTTCGACGTGCTCGTGGCCACCGACATCGCGGCCCGTGGCATCGACGTCGAGCAGGTGTCCCACGTCGTCAACTTCGACATGCCCAACACGACGGATGCCTACACCCACCGCATCGGGCGTACCGGCCGGTCCGATCGCCAGGGCAAGGCCTATACGTTCGTGACTGCCGAAGATCGCAGCCTGGTGTTCCAGGTCGAGAAGCGACTCGGGTCGCCGATCCCGCGGCGAGAGGTGCGTGGTATCGAGAGCATTCCGTTTCCGCAGGCTCGCTCGGGAGATCGGCCTGAGCGAGTGAGCGGAAGGCGATCTGCAGGTGCTGCCAACACAACGAGCCGCCGCCGCTCGCGCTATCGAAAGGCCTCGTAGCGAAGTGCTCAGTGGTTCTCCGCGTTGAAAGCCGACCGACGACCACAAGAGACGCTGGACATACCCGATCTGTCTGGAGTCCGCGGCGTCCACGGGTTGGGCGCGGCATTTGAAGAGCCTCAGTCTTCGCGGCTGTAGGCTCACGTGAATTCGGTGCCGGCGGTCGGTGGGAGGCAGAATTCGCTTTTCCGTGGACGATTGGCAGGTTCTCGTTCACCCTCGGAGTAGAAGGCTATGACCTGGGAGGTCGCCGGTCGGGGTATGAACTGTATTTCATCTATACTCTGTCGATGTCGGGACTCGAGTACGAGAAGGGGGAATGACGGTCCAGCAGGAGTCTGTCGACCTCGACTTAGATGGTGCGTTGTCGCCGGAGCCGCCGCTTGATAGACGACCACTCGTCTCGGTGATACTGCCGTGTCTGAATGAAGCCACCGGTGTAGGGATCTGCATCCGCAAAGCCCTCGGGGCCATAAAGGAGATGGGCGTCGAGGGCGAGGTTCTTGTCGTCGACAATGGCTCCACTGACGGCTCCCCCGAGATCGCCGTAGCCGCCGGGGCGCGCGTGGTTCAGGAAGAGCGAAAAGGATACGGTTCGGCCTATCTCCGGGGACTCAAAGAGGCAAAAGGCCAGTACCTGGTGATGGGGGACGCCGACGACACGTATGATTTCTCCGAAATCGCCCGCTTCATCGAGCCGCTTCGCGAAAACGGTTACGACTTCGTGATGGGGACCCGCCTCAAAGGGGAAATCCTACCTGGAGCGATGTCGTGGTCGCATCGATGGATCGGCAACCCCATCCTTTCGACCATGCTCAAGGTGTTCTTCAAGACCAGGATCTCAGACTCGCATTGCGGCATGCGTTCATTTACGCGCGAGGCGGTGCAGAGAATGAATCTCCACACCACGGGGATGGAGTTCGCTTCAGAGATGGTCGTGGCGGCTCTTCGAGAAAACCTGAAGATCCACGAGATCCCGATTACCTATCATCCCCGCGTTGGCGACTCCAAGCTCGAGGGCCTACGTGACGCATGGCGGCACGTACGCTTCATGGTGTTGTTTTCGCCGTCGTATCTCTTCCGACTTCCAGGGTTCCTGTTGGTGGCTGTGGGGCTTCTAGCGATGTTGGCGGTTGCCGGTGGCCCGCGAGCACTGGGCAGCCGAACCTGGGACTATCACGTGCTTCTCTTTGGCGCTCTTGGCACAATTCTCGGGTACAACCTGCTGCTATTCGACGTGCTTGCCAAGCGCTTTTCGATGGAAGCCGGGTTCGCGAAGCGTGAGCAGTGGCTTAAAGACCTGAGCCGGATCTTCACTCTCGAGCGTGGCCTGGTGCTCGGGGGATTGCTGCTGCTCGCCGGACTCGGGCTCGAGGTCAAGATCGTATTCGACTGGGCGCGAAGCGGCTTGCCGGCAATGATGGCGGTTCGTGGTTTCACGATCGGCTTGACCGCGATCGTGATTGGTCTACAGACGGTGTTTGCCTCGTTCTTTCTGAGTCTCCTGCTGATCGAGCGGCGCTAGTCTAGTTGTCGGGCGGACCGACCCGGCGGGCCTCTAGGTAAAGGGCAGAGAATCGCGAGGTTCTCAAGCCCAAGGTCGAAAGGACGATCACGGGAACGAGGAGCCAGTACGCGATTCTGCTCAATAGCCGACTCGATATTCGGTCGACGCCGAAGGCCTGTTGAATCTCTCGCGGTGTTTTCCGACCTGCGGCAAGAATGTAGGCGAGGCCACCGGTCATGTTTGCCAGGAGTTCCCAGTAAGCGAGTTCCCAACGGGTCAGATAAGGTGATGATCTCTCGACCTTGAGTCCGGCCCGCTCGAGCTCGTGGGCCCAATCTTCTTGTGAAAGATAGTTGAGGTGAGCGAGACGCTGGTCGAGATGCGCGAGATAGCGGGAGGCCGTCGACCTGAGACCAAGCCGACGCAGTATCCTTGCCCAAAGGAGGTTGTCGTGGATCTCCGGCGTTGGGACCGTGAAGATGAACCTTCCACCCGGTCTGACGATTCGAGCAACCTCCTTCACCACGCGGCTCAGCGAGAGCATGTGCTCCAGAGCCGAGTTTGAGAAGACAAGGTCGAAAGAGGCATCCGCGAGCGGTATGTCAGATGCCGAAGCCACGGTGACCCTTTCGTAGAGGCCCGACCGCTCCGCAGCGACTGCGTCACGGCTGTCGAGATCGAGTCCGAACCAGAGTACTCCCCGGGTGTTCGCCAATAGAACCGCGGCTAGGGTCCCATCGCCGCAGCCGAGGTCGAGGCCTCTGCCTTGACCTCGTAGGTTGTCCAGCACCACTTCGACCTCGGGAATGCGCCACAGTGCAGTAGCGGGCTGAGTGTGGTGACTGGCGAGGATCTTCCGTGCAAGACGGAGCCGGCGCCGAAGTTTGGAGGAGGAGGTCA
>JAOTUP010000106.1 GCA_029863825.1 Acidobacteriota bacterium
GAGCGTGGGATTCGCACCTTCGAGAACGCCACTCGAAGCACACTCGACGTCTCGGCGGTGCCGGTTTTGAGGGAGCGAACCCATCTGCCGGTCATCGTCGATCCATCGCATGCAGCTGGTCGCAGGAGTCTCGTCATCCCGCTGGCACTGGCTGCAACAGCGGCGGGAGCGGATGGACTCATGGTGGAAGCACATCCGTGTCCGGACGAGGCGCTGTGCGATGCCGAACAGGCTCTAACCGCCGACGACTTGACGCGACTTCGCGCCGCACTCGTGCCGCTGATCGAGGCGCAGGGGCGGAAGCTTTAAGGCACTGACAGACAGAGGCAGTGACGAGTTCCGAGCTTCGGCGCGGCGACCTGTGGCGCCTCCTTCAGTGCCGACCCTCCGCCCGTCAGGTCAGCCCGGCTCCCCTTATCTTGCACGCCCTCACGCCCTCAGAGGCCGTATGTCCACCGACAGGTCGGTATCGACGACCACCAGGCTCGACTCGGGAACTTCTTGCCACTCCTGATCCGGAGTCAGCGGTTCCGACGCGATGAGGACGTACCGTTGCCCTGACCCATCGTCAGTCGCGAGCCAGGATAGAGACGGCTTCGGTCTGTCGCCGAGAGCAAACCGGGTCGCCACCAGAGATTCGCCGTCGGTGACGCAGAAGTTGGTCTCGAGCGGTCGCTCGTTTCCGGACTCATGATGCCAGGCTACGAGAAGCTCGAGAGTGCGCTCCATGGCCGCAGCTATCGCGGTGGTCCTCGACTCTCGCTCGAGGGGGTCCGGCAGGCGGGTGAGGAAGGCAGTGAAAGCCAACTCGCTGTCGGTGTTACCGCGAATCTGGGCCAAGAGAACGTCGTCGGCGAGCTCGGTGACCTTTCTCGTCAACCGCGCGCGTCCCGGAATATCGCCGTTGTGCATCCACAGGAGTCGACCGCGATCGAACGGATGGCAGTTCTCGCGTGCGACCGGGTCGTAGGAGTTGGCCTTGCGAATGTGGGCGAAGATGCATCGGGAGCGGATCTTGTCTGCGATCGAACCCAGGTTCCGGTTGTTCCACACCGGGCTCGTATCCTTGAAGATGGCCGGCTCAGAGCTGATCTCCGGTGAATACCAGCCGACGCCGAAGCCGTCGGCATTGATGCGGGTCAGACTCTGCATCGCCTCGGTCGCTTGATGGACGAGGCTGTTCTGCGGTTTGTAGATAAGCTCGCTTAGCAGGAGCTCAGGCCCCAAGTAGGCGGCGTATCGGCACATGGTTGGCACCCTCCTGTCGGCACTCTAGCGCAGGGTGGGCGCTGCGAAGTATGGAGTCCCAGAACGGGAGAGAGGCTCACTCCGTGACCGCCGCTGGCGGCTGGCCGTGTGCCTGAGATTCAGAGGTGACGTCCGGGAATTGCTGAGGCTGCTGCACCTGGAGACCCGTTTCACCTTCGTCAAAGCCGCCAGCGACCGCCCGCGAAGTCCTTGTTCTAGCGGGTGGTCGTGGTCTCGCCTCCCTGCCGGGAGCGGGCAGAAGTGCTCGACACCCGACGATGAGTGTCGGTGGGATGCTCTCCCATCGCGAGTCTTGCCGAGCCCACCGGGTCGAGTCGAGCGCTCGGGCTGTGCGCTAACTCTTCGGGAGACTCTGAACCGCGGAGCCTGCGGCTGCGGCAGAGATCGTCGTCTCCATCTCCGGGTTGCTGGCACCCATGCCGTACACCACGATCTGGCTGCCCTCCTCGCGGCCGAGACGTTCGAGGACGTTGAGGCGATACATCTCCATCGCTCTCGGGCTCAGCATCTCGGATGCCTCCTGGAGCTTCTGGGCAATCATCTTCTCGGCTTCTGCTTCGGCAATCTTGGCCGACGCGGCGCGTCGCGACTGCGCAATAACGCTCAGTTCCTGAATCAGGTCGTTCGGCACGTGTACGTCGGTGAGCTCGACGGAGGAAACGTCGACGCCGAAAGAGCTCGCTGCCGAGTCGATGATCTTCTTCAGCCGTTGCGCGACGATCTCTCGCTCTCCCAGAAGGTCGGTAAGCTCGAGAGTGCCGACGGTGTCCTTGATGGCGCTGTTGGCCGCCTGGAAGACGGCCTCCTGATAGTCGGCCACGTGCAGAGCCGCTCGCTCCGGGTCTTCGACGCGGAGGAAGACGACCGCTTCGCAGCCGACCGGCACGTTGTCCGAGGTGAGAGTTTCCGCGGCCTGGATGACCCTCGTCTGGATGCGGATGTCGAGAATCGCCGCCACAGAGCGAAAGAAAGGGGGATACGGAATCACCCAGAAAAGACCGGGTCCTTTGACGCCGACGAACTTTCCCAACCGCAGCAGTACGACCCGCTCGTACTCGGGAATGACGTAGATGGTGCGACTGAACATCGTCGCGAGAATCAGCGAAACGACGCCACCCACGACGAGAGTCGGCGCGGCGAGAATATCCGCGACCGCCGCTGTTATGCCTGAGAGAAAGACGGTCAGGCCGAAGAAGACGGCGAACGAGACGAGCCAGATGACGAGTCTCAAGAAGGTCTGGACGGTATTCAAGCCGCGAGATGTTGGACTGCCGACGACGAATTTCGCCATTCAGGGAAGCTCCTTTCGCATCGAGATTGCAGGGCTCGAGGTTATCACCGAGCGAGTGCTCGCCTCTCGACTGAAGGAGCATTATCGAAGGCGAACCGCACAGAGATGCAGGTCCTCGACGCGCGGGCGGCGCCAGGCGCTGGCTAGTCGCGATTCAGCAGTGATGGAAGGCGAAGGTGCGTGAGGGGCGGAGCAAGAGACCACGGTCCAGCCTGAGGCAGGCGCCCCGCCGAGATCGTCGATTCCGCCTGGTGGTCGCCGGGCCGTGGAGGCGCAGATCCTTCAGGATGCGCCGGCCAACTGGGCAAGGGCCGCTGTGTACATCTTGAGATTGAGCTCGAATTGATCGCGAGTCATGAACTCGTGCTCGGTGTGACCGGTGTAGACCTCACCCGGCATCGACGGGCCGAAGCTGACTCCGTTGGGCAGCAGGCTGGCGTTGGTGCCGCCACCCATGGCGACCGGTTGGGCGTCGAGAACACCTGTGTAGTGACGGAAGACATCGAGCAGGATCGGTACCTGCGGTGCGTTGGTGGCCGAGTAGGGATCGAACACGCGAGTCTCGAAGCTGAGACCCGAGGTTCCGGAGCTTTCTTTCCACTGCCCGATCGCCGTCTGGATAGTCGTTTCGATCTCTTCGCGTGTCCGGCCGAGGGGTCGGCGAAAGCTGAGGCCGGCGACGACGTCATCGTCTCCCGAGTCGCTGACTTTGACCGTGGCGAGCGTGAGCGTCAGCCGTCCCATGAAGGAGTCGGAGTGGGCGAGGCCGCCGAACTTTTCGGCATAGTCGCCCGTCCCGACAAGGTCGTTGGTGAAGTTCACGACCTGTGCCGCCGGCGTCGGCGGCCAGTCCAGGCGACCGAGGAGCGCCGCCAGGTGGGTGAGGGCGTTCCTGCCGTTCTCCGGGACCGATGAGTGGGCTGCGAGGCCGCGTGCCGTGACGAGCAGCCGATCTCCGCGAAGGGAGAACGTGAAGTCGACGGCTGGATGCTCTTTCGCGGCGGTCCTCAAAGCGCTCTCCAGATCTGCGTTGGGCGAGGAGATCTCCGCGGTCGCATCTTCCGGCACTTGGGAAAGAAACGAACCGCCGGTGAAGCTCTCCAGCACGGCCTCGGAAGCGGCAGGGTCGCCGTCAGCTTGCACCTTCGGGAAGGTGATTTTGATCTGGCCCCAGCCTTTCTCCGCCACCACGACCGGGTAATTGGCGTCGAAGGCAACGTTGATCTTCGGGGGCTCCCAGGTTGCCAACAGCTCGCGGATCGGGTCCCAGTTCCACTCCTCGGTCCAGGCGACGATGAGCTCGATGCGTCGAGCCAGCGGCACGCGCCGATCCTGGATCGCCTTCATGGCGTAGAGCGCACAAGCCAGCGGCCCCTTGTCGTCCTCGCTGCCGCGGCCCACCAGCCGGCCCGGCTCACTCGTGGTGTCGAGAGTGAACGGATCGGTTGCCCATTTGGTCGGATCTGCGGGCTGGACGTCGCCGTGCGCCACGATCCCTAGCCTGTCGATCGATTCTCCGAGACCGATGACGACGAGCGGACCGTGATCTTCGAAGTCGAAACCGAGCTCCGTCGCCTTGTTCTCGAGATAGCTCCGCATCGCCTGGAACTCCGGGTTCTCTGTGTAAATGAGATCCGGAGGGTGATAGGTGGCGAACTGCACCAGGTCGGCGAGCGTTTCGATCGCATCGTCGGCGTAGGCCGTCACCGCGTAATCTGCGATCTTCTGGTTCCGTGGCGACGGGACGGAGCCGCGAGTTGTCTCCGTGCAGCCCGCCAGCGCCAATGCCAGCAGCGCAATGGCGACGGCGATCGAATGGCGCCAACGCACGTTCAGAGAGCTTTCCTCAGGCCATGCCCCAGAGATGCGCCGTGTTGACCGGCTTGCCTTGGAGCTTGAGATAGTAATAGAGCTGCGCTTTGTGCTGGGCGAGATGATTGACCATCATCAGCAGCTGCGGACCAAGAGGCTTTTCGGTCGGATCCCAGGGCGCGTCGACCTTGCGATCGTTGAGATCCTGCTCCCCGGCTTGCGCGATCATCTTGAGCGCCAGCTTCTTGTCAGTCGCCAGCAGCGTCTTGATCTGGTCGACACTCTCGGCCGTCGGCATCTTCTCTGCCGAAGGCAGCATCCCCTCGTCGGGCATCTCGGCGAGATCCTCGCCTCCCGGCACACTCCAGTCCCCGGTGACGAATCCCTTGCAGCAGAATCCGCAGGCCGATGTCAGGTGGAAAAGGAGCTGTCCGGTCGTCATCCAATTGGAGCCTGTCTCCGGCTTCCAGTCGAGCGCGTCCTCATCCACCAGCTTCAGGAGACCTTCGGTAGCGCCGTAGGCCATGGCGATCTCGTTCTTCAGCAGGTCCGTCCAGTTCATTTCGTCCTCCTTTGTTGTCGATTCTTACTTGTGGATGACATGCGGGACCTCAGGTTCCGCAGGCCGGCCGCTGAATCCGGCGAGCTCTTCGAGGAGGATCTCCACCGCCTTCTCGATCGACGGATCACCTCCGGCAGCAAGCTCTTCGGACAGGTCCCAAACTTCGACATCGGGCGCTACGCCCTTGCCTTCGACCGCCCATTCCCCTTCGGTAGAATAGAAGCGGAAGGTCGGAAAGAGCACTCCACCGCCGTCGACAAGCATCGGGTTGCCCGAGATGCCGATGAGTCCGCCCCAGGTTCGCGTGCCGATGATCGTACCCAGTCCGCGCTTGCGGAAATAGTAGGGTAGGGCGTCGCCGCCCGACGCGGCATAGCCGTTTATGAGCATGGCCTTCGGCCCGTCGTGGGCGAAGCCCGGTGTCGAAAACGCCTCGATCCCGCGGCGTGCCCAGAACGAGAGACTGGTGCGTGACAGCATCTCGATCATGCGATCCGGGATGAAGCCGCCGCCGTTATAGCGCTCGTCGACGATGAGAGCCGGTTTCGATACCTGGCTGTAGAACATCTTTTGCAGCATCCGATTGCCGTCGCCGGCCGTGTTGGGCAAATGGAGATACCCGACCTTGCCGTCGGAGAGCGTGTCGACGAGTTCGGCGCGAGTGCGCACCCAGTCGATGTAGCGGAGGTTTTGCTCACTCGTGATCGTGCGTACGGTGACCGTCCGGGCGGTTGCCGGATCCGGCTCTGGGCCGACAGAGAGCGCAACCTGCTGATTGCCCTTGCCTTCGAGGAAGCTGTAGGGATTGACGGCCGTCGAGACCGCCTTGCCGTCAATAGAGAAGAGATAGTCGCCTTCTTGAACGTCGATCCCCGGCTCGGTCAGCGGCGAGCGAAACGCCTCGTCCCAGTTTTCCCCTGTGAAGATGCGGGCAATCCGGTAGTAGCCGGACGAGTCCGCCTCCAACTCGGCGCCAAGCATGCCGCCTTCGATGCGCTCCACCTCGGTCTCCTCGCCGCGTTGTACATAGGCGTGACCGGCTTCGAGTTCGGCGACCATCTCCCCGAAGATGAAGTCGAGATCACTCCTGTTGGCGACCCAGGGCACGAGAGCGCCGTATCGGGACTGCATGCCCTTCCAGTCGACGCCATGCATGTTCTCGTCGTAGAACCAGTCCCGACCGATGCGCCAGACCTCGGCGAACATCTGCTGCCACTCGGCGCGGGGGTCAAGTTTCATGCGCAGGCCAGACAGATCGAGCTGCTCTCCCGTGGCCCCCGGCTTGGCGTCGATGATCGACCACTGATTGTCGGCGCGATAGAGGACCTTCTCGCCGGATGCTGCGACGACATACTGAGCGACATTCGAAACGATCTCCTCTTCCTCGCGCTCCTCGAGGTCGTAACGCATGAGCGCTGGATCGCCGCCGTCTGGAATCCTGCGATAGAGGACGGCGCCCTCGACGGCAGTCAGGTCGGTGTAGTTCCCGGCATCGAGCCCAGGCAGGGCGATCGTTCGAACGGCGAAGCCGTCCTTGACGACCGTGACCGTCGGAGGCGCAGATTCGTCGTCGCCACCTTCTTCCTCGCTGTCCTCCGTTTTCGAGCCGGCTCCCTCGTCTGTCGCGCCGTCGTCGATCTCGACCTCGTCACTCTTCAAAGGAAATAGAGCGTCTGCCGTGGGATCGAGTGCGAACGCATAGATGCGAGTCGCGTTGTCGTAGACATAGTTGAACTCGAAGTCCGAGAAGTTGAGGCTGTAATCGCGATTCGAGAGGAAGAAGAGGTGCGCTCCGTCCGTGCTCCACACCGGCGCGAAATCGAAGGTCAATCCATCGCCGAGAATCTCCGCCGTCGTTGAAGCCAATGAATAGAGTGCCAGGCTGGGGAGCCGCGTTTCGGGATGGTTCTTTTCGTAGGCGAGCCACTTGCTGTCCGGAGACCAGCGATAGGTGTCGATATCGGCTTGA
>JAOTUP010000107.1 GCA_029863825.1 Acidobacteriota bacterium
CTCCTGGGGTTGGATCGCTGAGGGCTGGGACTGTTTCCTGGACGTCGGCTTCCGGGGGGAGACTCGAACCCGGCCGGGCGACGGACCCGTACCCGAAGACGAGGGGATAGCCGCGTATACGGTCGTGGATTTTGCGACGCACATCGACCTGATCCGCGGTCAGCGTGTGTCACTTCAGGTGCGCAACGTCCTGGATGAAACTTACCTAGCGGCGCGGCGACCTGCCGGTCTGCGACCGGGTCTGCCGCGAACCATCATGGTCGGATTCGAGTGGGCGCTGTGAAAACGACGCGGATCGGCATGCGCTATTGGTTGCAGTGGTCGACAGTGGCGATCGTCGTGACGGCAGTGCTGGCCGGCGCCTGCACCCAACCGGCAGACGAGGACGACCTCGCGTCGCAGCCGCTCGTCGTCTACTCAGGTCGTAACGAGGCACTCATCGGGCAGCTTCTGAAGCGTTTCGAGCGCCACACTGGACTCCAGGTCAAGGTCCGCTACGCGTCCACGTCCGAGCTCGTTGCCACTCTTCTGGAGGAGGGGAAAGCGACGCCGGCGGATGTTTTCATCTCCCAGGACGCGGCCGCCCTCGGCGCCCTGGTTGCCGCCGGTCGGCTGAAGCCCCTGAGGCAAGAGCTCCTGTCTCGAGTCGAACCGCGCTTCAGAGCGCCGGGTGGGGAGTGGATAGGCATCTCAGGTCGCGCGCGATGCCTCGTCTACGCTCCGGAGCGAATCGGCGCCGATGAGCTTCCGACGTCGCTCGATGAGCTTGGCGATGCGCGATTCCGCGGTCGCTTCGGCGTCGCCCCGGCCAACGGGTCGTTTCAGGCGCACATGGCCGTTTACCGAACCGTGCGGGGCGCAGATGCTCTGGGTCGGCTGCTGGCTGCAATGGTCGCAAATGAGCCCGGTCGATACGCGAAGAACAGCGCCATTGTCGAGGCCGTCAGCGCCGGTGAAATCGACTTCGGTGTGGTGAACCATTACTACCTGTGGCGGGCGAAGGAGGAGAATCCGTCGGTGTCGGCGGAGAATTTTTTCCTGACCGAAGGCGAGGCATCGAGTTTCATCAATCTCGCCGGCGCCGGCGCGCTCAGCGATAGACCGGACGCCGCGCGGCTGATCACCTTCCTGCTGTCGGATGACGCGCAGGCCTACTTCGCTGCCGAGACGTTCGAGTATCCGCTGGTGCCGGGAATCGAGCCGAGCGTCGAGCTGACGCCGTTGGCCGAGATTGACACACCCGATGTCGACTACGGAGCCGTGTCGGCGGCTCTGTCGGCGACTCTGAGCGATATCGTCGACAGCGGCCTTCTCCGCTAGCTCGGATGTGTTGACGGAATGCCGACGGCCGCCTCCGCTACCCAGGGAAGGCCTCGTACCTCCGTGGCGCGGGGACGCGTGAGCCGCTCACCGTCACTCGTCTTCGTGGCCATTCTGGCTGTGCTGACAGCGGCAGCCGTCAACCTGCCGCTGGTGTATCTCTTTCTGCGAGCCGCGCAGCAGGGCGTTTCCGGCTACGCGAGTGTCGTTTTCTCGACGTCGACAGCACGCCTGACAGTGAGGACTCTCGGGCTGGTTTTCGGAGTCGTGGCGACGGCGACACCACTGGCTGTGACCTTGGCCTGGGTCGTAACGCGCACGGATCTTCCCGGTCGGCGGTTCTGGGCCGCAACCGCGGCGCTGCCTCTCGTCTTTCCCTCCTACGTTGCGGCCTTGACGTTCGTAGCCTCATTCGGGCCGCGTGGCTACCTGCAGCGCTTACTGGAAGACTTCGGGATCGAGCGTCTGCCGGATTTTGCGTACGGCTTCAGCGGCGCCCTTCTGGTGCTGACGCTCTATACGTACCCGTACATCTTCCTTTTGACCGTAGCGGGCCTGCGGAGCCTCGATGCAACGACCGAGGAAGCCTCGAGGAGCCTGGGGTGCGGTCGCTGGCGCACCTTCTTCTCGGCCGTGCTTCCACAGTTGTTACCGGCAATGGCGCCGGGCGCACTGCTCGTGACTCTCTATACCCTGGCGGATTTCGGCGCTGTGTCCATTGTGCGCTACAACACGTTCACGATGGCGATCTACAACGCGTATCAGGCGTTGTTCGATCGCTCGATAGCCGCTTCCCTGGCGACGGTTCTCGTCGTGCTGACGGCGAGCTTCATCGTTCTCGAAATCTGGTTTCTGAGCCACCTCAGGCCAGCACGTCTCGGCGCATCTCGGCCGGCGCGGGCCATTCCGTTGGGAAAGTGGCGGGGCCCGGTGATGGCCGGCGTGGCGGGCCTGAGCCTGATCAATGTGTGGGTGCCCGTGGCGGTACTGCTGTCCTGGAGCGTACGGGGGCTTGGGCGCGGCAGTTCGGTGGCAGAGGCCGGATGGTCGGCCCTCAACTCGCTTGGCGTCGCGCTACCGACCGCAGTGCTCGCGGTTGCCCTCTCGTTGCCGATAGCCGTGTGGGCGGTGAGGGTCGCGAGCATTCCGGCGCGCGTGACTCAAGCACTCTCCTTTGCCGGCTACGCCCTCCCGGGCCTGGTCGTTGGTCTGGCGCTGGTGTTCGTGACCCTGCGACTCATTCCGGTTCTCTACCAGAGCCTGACGATCCTCACCGCTGCCTACGTGATCCGATTCTTGCCGGAAGCGATCTCAGCCAGCCGGTCGTCGCTGGCGACTCTGGCGCCGACCTTCGAGGAGGCCGCCAAGGCGCTGGGAGGGAGTCCGTGGAGGGTCTTTCGGACGGTTACCCTGCCGCTCATCAAACCAGGTCTGCTGGCAGGGAGCGGACTCGTCTTTCTCACTACGATGAAAGAACTCCCGGCGACGCTCATTCTGCGGCCGACGGGGTTCGATACGCTGGCGACGGTCATTTGGAGCGCGGCGTCGGAAGGCATCTACTCGCGCGCGGCACTGCCGGCGATCTGTCTGCTGGCCGTGAGCTTTTTCCCCGTCTATCTGTTGATTATCAGGCCGAGTCTGCGGGAGTCGCCGTCGTGACCGGCGGAACAGTAGCGCCGCCGATCCTCGAGATCGAGGGATTGGAAGTCAGCTATGGCCGTGTGGGAGCGGTGCGACAGGTCGATTTGACGATAGACGGGCCGGGAATCACGGCGCTGGTGGGTCCCAGTGGCTGCGGAAAGACGACGCTGCTTCGTGCCATCGCCGGGTTCGAAGTACCAGCATCCGGAAGCGTAAGGATCGCCGGAGTCACGGTCGCCGGCAACGGCTCGTGGGTGCCACCCGAATCGCGCCGTGTTGGCATGGTCTTTCAGGACGGGGCCTTATTCCCGCATCTCACGGTCCGCGACAATGTCGGCTATGGTTTGCGCGGCATTCCCGATGCAGCCGAGCGTGTCTCGGACGTGCTGTCACGAGTCGGCATCGCCAACTTGGCGGGACGATATCCGGACCAGCTCTCCGGCGGGCAGCAGCAGCGAGTGGCGCTCGCGCGGGCCCTCGGGCCGGCGCCTCGCCTCGTTCTCCTCGATGAGCCCTTCGTCAGTCTCGACGCAACGCTGCGGGGGCGGGTCAGGGATCAAGCGAGGCAGATCCTCGAAGCGAGCGCCGTCTGCGCCGTGCTGGTTACCCACGATCAGGAAGAAGCACTGAGTTTCGCCGATCGAGTGGCGGTGATGACAGGCGGCAAGATCATGCAGATCGGCTCGCCAGAAGAGATCTATCATCGGCCGGTTTCGGTCGAGGTCGCCCGCTTTATCGGTGACGGACACCTGATGCCGTGTACCGTGACTTCCGGCAGATTCTCGTCGGAGTTCGGTGAGGCGACGTGCCAGGCAACGGACGGTCCGGGACTCCTGTTCGTGCGGCCAGAAGACCTGAGTGTGGTCAGGTGGTCACAGGGACGCGGCGTGCCGGGGACCGTGGTCGAGCGCCGCTTCTTCGGCCACGATGTACTCGATTCTGTGGTTTTAGCGAGCGGTCTTCGGGTGGAGGTGAGGAGCCTCTCCTCGGCTACCGTGCCGGTTGGAAGCCCGGTACGGCTGACTCTCAAAGAACGCACCTATCGCGTCTTCTCCTCTTCGGGCTAGAGGCCTCGAACGAGGAGACTTAGCGGCGTTCTCGGATGGTTCCGATCGCCGTCGAGGCGCCCACGGGGAGGTCCGGTGAGCTCTTCCTGCCGGCACCGGGGAAAAGCGGCTAAACCGCGATGAGAATTGATTTTTTCCGCCGGTGTGGCGATCGAAGATGCGACCTGCCGCAGGAACACACTATCTTGTGGTGTAGCTTGACAGCGTGTGCCACATCTTGTATTTTGCGCCTCGCCTCTGAACAACTGAAGAGGGGCGTCGCAGGCGAGAATCGACTGCGACCGAGCTGGTCGCGAACCGCGACTCGCCGAGGGGATGCCTTGATGCCTGAATTCGAACCCACCGCCGGCGCATGGTCACCATGCACCAGCTTGCGGCGGCTTCCAGGGCGTCCGTTTCGTCTCAAATTCGTAAGTTGAGCCACCGGTCGATGGCGACCGGTGGCCTGGTTTTTTTGTGGTTTCTTACTGGGGAGGCCGGGCCGCTGAAATGATGACGGTAAAGGTTGTCAAGAGGACAGGTGAGATTGCGGTCTTCGACAAGGAGCGGATTCGTACCGCCATGTTGAAGGCTGTCGAAGCCACTGGCAAAGAGCTTTCGGTAGAAGAAGTCGACACGGTTGTCGATGCGGTTGTCGAAGAGATCGAGTGTCGCTTCGTTGATTTCTATCCGAACGTCGAGAACATCCAGGATGTGGTTGAAAAGCACTTGGTGCTGAGTCGTCACTTCGAAGTGGCGAAGGCGTACATCCTCTACCGAGATGATCGAAGGAAGGTTCGGGAGCAGGCCAAGCGGCGGGCGATCGAGGATGCTCGTCTCGGCAAGCTGACGGTAATGAAGCGAGACGGCCGCATGGCGCTCTTCAATGTCAAGAAGGTGGAGCAGAGCATGCGCCGAACCGCCGGCGATGATCTTGCCGCGGTGGTCGACTTTCACGCTTTGGCGCTCGAAGTGATCAACAACGTCTACGACCAGATCCCGACGCCACAGATTGATCAAGCGATGGTTCTTGCGACTGCGTCGTTCATCGAGCGCGAGCCCGCGTACAGCTACCTGGCGGCCCGATTGCTGCTCCAAAAGCTGCGCAAGGAAGTTATGGGACGTTCGCTCAAGGACGGCGACATCGACGCTGCCTATCGCGCAACCTTCGTTCGGAACCTCGAGACCGGTATCGCCGACGGCGTCTTCGACGCTCGTCTTGCAGACTTCGATCTTGAATTGCTGGCGGCCAGTCTGAAACCGGAGCGGGATGATCTGTTCCAGTACCTTGGTGTTCAGACTCTGTACGACCGCTACTTCGTGCGTCGGGATGGTCAGTGCGTTGAAATGCCGCAGTCGTTTTGGATGCGCGTGGCAATGGGTCTGGCGATCGAAGAAGACGACCGCAACGCGAGAGCGCTGGAGTTCTACGAGCTCATGTCGAAGCTCAACTACGTACCGTCGACGCCGACACTCTTCCACGCGGGAACGGTTCGGCCGCAGCTGTCGTCCTGCTATCTGACGACGATATCGGACGATCTCGAGCACATCTTCAAGTCACTCGGCCAGAACGCCCAGCTTTCCAAGTGGTCGGGCGGCTTGGGAAACGACTGGTCGAGCATCCGCGCCACCGGCGCCGCGATTCACAGCACCAAGGTCGAGAGTCAGGGGGTGATTCCCTTCCTCAAGATCGCAAACGATGTGACGATGGCGATCAATCGGAGCGGCAAGAGGCGCGGCGCCACGTGTGCCTACCTCGAGACCTGGCATTACGACATCGAGGATTTCCTCGATCTGAGGCGCAATACCGGCGACGACAGACGGCGTACTCACGACATGAACACCGCCAACTGGATTCCTGACCTCTTTGTGAAGAGAGTCATGGAGGATGGAAGGTGGACGCTGTTCTCGCCCGATGAGACACCGGATCTGCACGAGACGTACGGTAGAGAATTCGAGCGCCGTTATGTCGAATATGAGGCCAGAGCCGAGCGTGGCGAGATGCGACTTTTCAAGAATGTTTCGGCGACCGCGCTGTGGCGCAAGATGCTGACCATGCTGTTCGAGACCGGACATCCGTGGATCACCTTCAAGGACGCCTGCAACCTCAGGTCGCCGCAGGATCATGTGGGCGTGATTCACAGCTCCAACCTGTGCACCGAGATTACGTTGAATACTTCTGCCCATGAAACGGCGGTCTGCAATCTGGGGTCGGTCAACCTGGCACGCCATATCGTCGATGGCAGGCTCGACAGCGAGCGATTGGCAACGACGGTGAAGACGGCAATGCGCATGCTCGATAACGTGATCGACATCAACTTCTACCCGACACCGGAGGCTCGGGTCTCGAATATGGCGCACCGGCCGGTCGGTCTCGGCGCGATGGGTTTTCAGGATGCTCTCTTCAAGATGGACATTCCGTTCGAGGATCCGCGAGCCCTGGAGCTTGCGGATGAGACGATGGAGCTGATCTCCTACAACGCGATCCTCGCCTCCTCGGTGCTCGCCGAGGAGCGCGGAACATATCCGTCCTTTACGGGCTCGAAGTGGGATCGTGGCATCTTTCCGCTCGACACCTTGGATTTGCTCGAGGGTGAGCGCGGCGTTCCGGTGGAGGTGTCGCGGGCTTCACGTCTGGATTGGCAGCCGGTCCGCGAACATGTGCGGCGGCACGGTATGCGCAACTCGAACACCATGGCTATCGCACCGACGGCGACGATCTCGAACATCTCAGGCTGCTTCCCGTGCATCGAGCCGATCTATAAGAACATCTACGTCAAGGCCAACATCAGTGGGGAGTTCACGGTCGTGAACGCGTATCTGGTTGAAGATCTGACGAGGCTGGGACTGTG
>JAOTUP010000108.1 GCA_029863825.1 Acidobacteriota bacterium
GCAGACTCCAGCATGGCCGAGCGTGTCACCATCCTGTGGCCCGACGGTTCTCGGCAGGCGCTGGCAGGTCTGCCCGCCGACCGCTTCTACTGCATTCGCAAGTGGAAGCAATGACTAGCTCTGTTCTAGCTGAACTCAGCCGGATCATGCCGATCCTCGTGTTCGTCGGCACGACACTGCTCTGTCCACCGGTGTTCGCTTCAGAGTCCAAAGAGGAGATCCACGCGACGGTTCTCGAGGCCCTGCGCGCGGTACAAGCCGGCGACCGGTCTCGGGCCGAGAGCCTCTTTCTGGACGTTGTAGCGAGAGCTCCCGAGCACGGTACCGCCCGATTCCAGCTCGGCCGGATGGCCCTGGAGCGCGGCGAGATCGAGACTGCGCGGCTTCATCTGGACATCGCTACGACGTCGAACCTCCAGCGACCTCATCTCGCCTGGTCACTCCTGGGCCGAGTTCACCTGGCACGACACGACGCGGCGGCGGCGTTCGACGCCTTCGAGAGCTCACTCCACATCGCCCCCGAGTTCGGACCGTCCCTCGAAGGAAGAGCTCGTTCGGCTCTCTTCCTAGGCCGGGTAAGCGATGCGATGGTGGATCTCGAGGAGGCCTCGCGTCTACCGGGGCGGCAGGCGGAGGCGCGCCTGCTGGCGGCCGAGACGTACATGTACCTCGATCGCCCGACCGAAGCAGGGCGCCACCTGACGGCACTGCAAACTCAGGTGGACGAAGAGAATCCACCAGGTGTAGCCGCGACGCTCCTGCAGCTGTCTCTTCAGGCAGATCGCGCCTCGGAGAACCGCCTCCTCGTCCTCTTGGGGCAGAATATTTCGCTTGCCGACGGGTATCTGGCCTGGGCGATTCATCGCTGGCTCAGCGGAGACGAGAGCTCGGCGACACCTCTCCTCGAGATCGCCGCAGAGATCGACGACGGGAATCCCGCGACCTTGTTGTGGCTCGAGCGACTGAAGCCAGGAGAATTGGTGTCGTGTCTGACGCCTGCCTACGGCCTCGACCAGAAGATCGGCGAAGCGTATCGCCTCTACGAACAGAATCACTTCGAGGCGGCTGTCGCCCTCGCGTCGTCCTTGGTCGATCAGCGTCCGCTCCACGTTCCCGCCCACCTCCTCCTCATCCGTGATGCCGAACGCAGGGACGATCTATGGAGTGCGCTTGCAGGCTACCGCCGACTCCTGGACTGGCTCTCCGGGCTTCCGGCACTGCATGCTCGCGTCGCCGACATCGCCCATGCCATGGGACTCGCCGACCTCGCGGAGTGCAACGTACGCCGGGCCCTGAGCGTGCTACCCGAGGACGGGGCTTTGCACTATCGCCTGGCCACGATCCTGGCGAGCCGAGACGATTTCGACGGTGCCGCAGCGGCCTGCCGACAAGCCATCGAGCTCGGCATCGACGAATATCATGTCTGGCTGACCCTGGGCAAGCTCTCGCTCGACCGGATGAACGTCGCCGAGTCCATCGCTGCCTACGGTCGCGCTCTGGAGCTGGCGCCGGAGACCGCCGAGACGATCGGCTCCTTCGTTCTCTCGTCTCTGACCACCGACGACTTCGCCGCCCTGCGAGCACTGCTCGAACGCCACGTCGCCGCGCACCCGCACAGTGCGGACACTCTCTACAGCCTCGGCGTCATGAGCCTGCGGGAGGGTCGGACCGATCAAGCCGAGACCTATCTTCAGGAGGTCGCCAAACTGCGACCCGAGGACTCCGACGTTTACTACAACCTCAGTCAGGTCTATCGTCGACAGGGGCGACGAGAAGAGAGCGAGATCGCGCTCGAGCGTTTCACCGAGCTGAAGGCGATCGAGGAGGAGGACTGGCTGCGACACAACCGCTCGCATGCCCTCCGTCTCGACGCCCGCGCGGCATTCGACGAGGGTGACGCGGCCACCGCGATCGACGCCTTTCGCCGGATCGTCGCCGCCGGCACGGCCCAGGCCGAGGACTACTCAGACCTGGGGCAAGCGTATCTCGCCGCCGGCGAGTATCGCGAAGCCATGTCGCTGTTCGAGACATTGCTGGAAACAGCGCCCTACGAGCGGTCCGTCCTCAGCGGCCTTGCGCGTGCGGCAGCAGCGCTTGGCGATCCTGAGACTGCCCGCCAGGCTGAAGGGAGAATCGAGCTTCTCTCGATGTCGTGTGCTGACTGAGCTGTCGATTCTTCAGTTCCGATCGCGGAGGATCTTTCGCGCGGCAAATGCACCCGGCGCACACGTCATACCGCCGCCCGGGTGGCTTCCGCTGCCGCACAGGTAGAGCCCCTGGAATGGCGTCGTGTAGCCGGTGCACCCTCCGACAGGTCGGGTCAGCAGCTGATCGGCGGCATGCTCGCCATGCAGCAGGTGCCCTCCCGACACGCCATAGGCCGACTCCAGATCGACCGGGCTGAGGACGCGATGGCCTACCGTCAGGTCCCGAATGCCCGAGGCATACCTGTCCAGCGTGGCCAGCGTCCGCTCGAGAAGCTCATTCTTCTGCCCCTCGTTCCATCCACCTTCGAGCTCGTACGGTACCCACTGCACGAGTATCGATACCACGTGGTGCCCTGACGGGGCCAGATCGGGATTGTCCACGGTCGGCACGAAAAGATCGAGCGTCGGCTCATCCGACATCTGTCTGTATTTCACCGCGTCGAACGAGCGTTCCACGTGGTTGAGATTCGTGCCGGTGCGAACGCGCGAGAGCTGCACATCCGGACGACAAGAAAAAACCGGATAGCCGCTCAAGGCAAGGTCGATCTTGGCGGCTATGCCGCGAGTTCGAAAGAGCGCTATCTCACGCTCGAATTCGGCGGCCAGGTAATGCGCCGGAATGAGCTCGAGAAAGAGCGCCTTCGGATCGCACGACGCCGCGACCTGTCGCGCCCCGATTCTCTCGCCATCCGACAAAACGACACCCGATACCCCATCCCCTTCGAAATCGATCGCCGTCACCTCCGCCTCGGTTCGAATCTCGACTCCGGCAGCCACAGCAGCCTTCTCGAGAGCCGATACCAGCGCCGCGGGTCCGCCGCTGATCTCCTCGTAAAAGAGCGCCTCATGCAGCAGGAGATTGAGATTCGTCCCCGGCGACCAGGGACCCACCATGCCGTGAGCCAGCGCCGGCGCAGCCAGTGCCGTCGACACGATCTCCGCCTCGAACCACTCCCGCAGCCAGTCGCCGACGCACATCGGGACGATTCGAAAGAGCTCCATCATGTCGCCCTTGCCCAAAAGGCGCAGCGCAACCGCCTTCCGCCCGAGGTCCCACAGATCGCTCATGTCGAGAGCTTCGAGGTCGGCCAAAGGCTCGTCGAAGACCTTGCGAAGAACCGGGCTCAGCCGCGCCACGAAAGACCTGAACTCGCGGTAGCGCTCGGCATCCACCGATGAGTGCTGCGAAATCTCGTCCGCTGCTCGGTCGGAATCTCGCCAGTGCACGTATCCAGGGCCAGTCTCGGTCGGAATCAGAATCGGCGACGCCTCGGCCCTCTTCACCAAACCCTGCTGCGACAGTCCGAGCTCCTCGACCGCCCAGGGACGTAGGGTCGCCGTCTCATGCACCACGCCCGCGGTCCTGTAGCCCGGCGAAAACTCCTCACTTGCGGCAACGCCCCCGACACGGTCACGGCGCTCCAGGAGCACGACACTGCGGCCTCGCTTGGCGAGATAGGTTGCCGCGGTCAGCCCGTTGTGGCCTGCGCCGATGACTGCAACATCCCACTGGCTGCTCATAGTTGCCTCGATTCCAGAATCGATCGGGCCGCGAGCTGCCCCGACGCGCCCATGATTCCGCCTCCGGGATGAGTGCCCGAACCGCACATCCATAGATGCTGGATCGGCGTGCGGTATCTCGACCACCCCGCAGCCGGTCGCTGGAACAGCAACTGCTCGAGACTCAGCTCACCCTGGAAGATGTTTCCCTCTGACAGACCGAATTCGTGCTCCATGTCCCACGGCGTGATGACCTGCCGGTGAAGTATCGATTCCTTGAAGCCCGGGCAGTACTCAGCGAGCGTATCGACGACCGTGTCGCCGAACGCCTCGCGCTTTTCGGGCCATTTCTCCGGACCCTCTTTGAGGTGATAGGGCGCGTACTGGACGAAGCACGAGATGACGTGTTTCCCTGGTGGCGCGACACTGGGGTCCATCAGCGACGGGACGACGACGTTGATGTACGGCCGGCGTGAAAACTCGCCGTACTTCGCTTCGTCGTAGGCTCTTTCCAGGTAGTCGATACTGGGCGCGATGGCCACGTCACCTCGGAGGTGGGCCGAACCCGACCGCTCACGGAACTGGGGCAAGCGATCCACCGCGAGATTGACCTTGCCGGAGCTCCCACGGAACTTGTAGCGGTTGATCCTTTGGACGAAATCACCCTCGAGGCTTTCTTCGCCAACCAGGCCGAGAAACGTCCGCCGCGGATCGCAACAGGAGATCACCGTGCGAGCCTGAATCTCGTCACCGTTCTCGAGCACGACGCCGTGGGCCTTGCCTCCTTTGATCAGTATGCTCTCCACCGAAGCCTCGGTACGGATGGTCGCTCCGTGAGCTTCGGCGGCGCGAGCACACGCCAGGCTGATCCCGCCTGTCCCGCCTTTCGACAGACCCCAGGAGCGAAATGCTCCATCGATCTCTCCCATGTAGTGGTGCAGCAGTACGTACGCCGTCCCTGGCGAGCGCACGCCGAGATAGGTGCCGATGATGCCGCTCACCGACATGGGCGCCTTCAGCACGTCCGACTCGAACCAGCGGTCCAGAAAATCCACCGCGCTCATGGTAAAGAGCTTCGCCTGCAGATCCAACGAGCCGTGCTCGCCGGCACGAAAGGACCTGCCGAGCCGCAGCAGCGCCATCAGTTCCTGTGGCCGCAACGACGAAGGGTCCGGCGCCTGTGAATCGATGATGTTCTTGGCGAAGCGTGAGACCTGGGTCATCGTGGCGCTGAATTCGGGGTAGATCTCCGCGTCCTTTTGGCTGAAGCGAGAGATCTCACGTCGCGATTCCGAGGCGTCCGGCCAGCGGCAGAGCCCGGGGCCGTCGCGCTGCGGGGTAAAGGCGGTCTCCAGCGGGATGATCTCCAGCCCGTGCCGTGGGAGGTCGAGCTCGCGGATGATCGATGGCCTGAAGAGACTCACGACATAAGAGAGCACGGAGAACGTGAAGCCGGGGAAGACCTCTTCGCTCACTGCCGCTCCGCCGACCACATGTCGGCGCTCGAGAACCAGGACCTTGCGACCCGCCTTCGCCAGGTAGGCGGCACATATGAGGCCGTTGTGCCCGGCCCCGACAATCACCGCGTCGTATGACGAACCCATCACGACCTCTTTCTTTCGGGATTGAAAAACGGCGTCTCGACCACCGTCGCGCTCACTTTGTGACGCCGATACTCGGCAGTGACCTCGAAGAGCAGCTTCTCACCCGGCTGCGAGTGTTCACGCGGCACCTGTCCAAGCGCGAAGTTCTTCTTCAGCGTCGGTGACCAGACTCCACTCGAGGCCTGGCCGATCCAGTCGCCGCTCGAGTCGTAGATCGGCCGACTGTCGCGCCAGGCGCTGGTGGGCAGCTCAGGGGGCAGCCCGTAGCGATCGAAGAGACTCTCGACCTCTTCCCAGTCGATATCCAGACCGACGAATCGACGCCGCGATCCTGTCTCGAGCTCCCTCTTCAAGGCAGCGTGACCCACAAACGGTTCCCGGTCGAGCTGGACAGTCCAGCCCAGACCCAGTTCGTAGGGTGATGACTTGCGATCCTCGATCAAACAGTGATGGGCGCTGTAGTAGTCGACACCGTTCATGATGAAGCTCGCCTCGATCCGGCTGGTATCGAGTGCATCCAGGCCGGCCGGCATGATGCCGTACGCTCTTCCCTCCTCGATCAGTGCGTCGTAGACGGTTTCAGCGCCTGCTGCGTCCACCCAGATCTCGTAGCCCAGATCACCCGTGTATCCGGTGCGTGAGATCCAGGCATCGACGCCAGCCAGGCGACAACGGCGCGTCGCGAAGAATTTGATCTCCCCGAGCTCGGCATCTGTGAGCTGGGCGAGAATGTCCCGCGACGTCGGACCCTGAAGCGCCAGGACGCCGATCCGTGCGCTGCTATCCTCGATCTCGACGTCGTAACCGCGTCGCAATCGGTCGAACCACGAGAGGGAGGGCTCCGCGGCCGTCACCCGGAAATGCTCGTCACCGAGCCTCGAGACCGTCCCGTCGTCCACCACCTTGCCATGATCGTCGCACCAGCAGAGATAGGTGACACGGCCCATCTTGAGCTTACGCACATCCTTGACGGTGACGCGAGAGAGAAAGGACGCGGCGTCCGGGCCTCGCACCTCATACTTGAACAGCGGGCTCACATCGATCAGCCCCGCCGCATGCCGGATCGCGAAGTACTCCGGATCGTGGCTCGTGCCGTAGGAGCAGACGGAGTAATACCCGGCCCACTCCTTCCATTGCATGCTCGTACACAGTCTGGATGTGCGCGAATGAAAAGGTGTTGGTATCGGCATACTGGGGACCTCTGTCAGACGATAAGAGTCAATCCCTCGAAGAATGTCGGAGTCAAAACCTGGCGGCCATATGCGCGCAGGTAGGCCAGCGCCCACCCGAGCGGGTGGCGGCAAAGACGGTGCGCATGTGGTAGGTCTTTCGCCGTTCTCGCCTTCCCTCTTCCGCTAGCCACTTGCTGGGTTCTCTTACTCCGCAGCCTGGATTCTCCGCCCCTCCGCTGCCGCCTGAGCGGCTTCCTGGTGGCGACCGCGTCGGTTGAGCAGGTCGGCAAGCACATAGTACCCGAGCGCCCCTGTACGGTTCTCGGCATCCTTGTCGAGACCGATGCGTGCCAGCTCCTCGGCC
>JAOTUP010000109.1 GCA_029863825.1 Acidobacteriota bacterium
GAAGATCGCTGCTCAATCCGGCGCGTTCAACGGCTTCCCGGGTCAGAAGTATCCGAACCTGATGCTCTTCTTCGGCGTGCCCACTCCGGGCCACGACAACGAGGAAGTGCAGGCGGCCATTCGCGAAGAGATCGAGCGCATCAAGACCGAGCTCATCAGCGACGGCGAGTTGGCCAAGGTCAAGACGCGAGCCAAGGCGAGCCTGGTGAGGAGCCTCGACAGCAATATGGGTATCGCTCGCCAGCTGGGCTACTACCAGGGCATATTCGGGAACTGGCAAGAACTGTTTCGCCGTGTTGAACGCATCGATGCGCTGACCAAGGAAGACGTCCAGCGCGTGGCGCAGGAGACCTTTAAAGACACCAACCGGACGGTGGCGATGCTCTACACCGAGACCGAGACCGACGAGGGCACCAACTGATGACGCGACAGAACCTACTGGCTCTTTCAATAGCACTTTTGATGCTCGGCGGCGTAGCCGGCACCGTGCCGGCGCAAGTCGAGGACCATCGCGATATCGAGTACCCGGAGCTGGGTGAATTCGTCATTCCGCAGCCGGAAATCTACGAGCTCGACAACGGCCTCAAGGTCTTCATGCTCGAAGACCACGAGCTGCCGCTCATCGAGGTGACGGCGCGGATTCGCACTGGCTCGGTTTACGAACCGATCGAGAAGACCGGCCTGGCGTCCATCATGGGCGAAGTGCAGCGCACCGGCGGGACGGCGGCAATGACGGGCGATCAGATCGACGACTTCCTGGAGGCGCGGGCTGCTTCGGTCGAGACGGGGGTTGCGAACACAGAGGGATTTGCCTCGATGGACTGCCTCAAAGGCGATTTCGACGACGTGTTCAAGGTATTCCTCGACGTCTTGCGCACCCCGCAGTTCGCCGAGGAGAAGATCGAATTGGCCAAGGTCCAGGCCAACACCGGGATCGCGCGGCGCAACGACAATGTCAACGGCATCACGTCACGCGAGTTCAATCGCCTCGTCTACGGCTACGACTCGCAGCTGGCGCGGATGGAGGAATACGCGACGGTCGCTGCCATCACGCGCGACGATCTCACGGCCTGGCACGCCGCCTACTACCATCCCAACAACATCTACCTTGGCGTCGTCGGTGATTTCGACACGGCGGCAATGAAGGAGAAGATCCGCCGAGCTTTCACCACCTGGGAACGCGGCCCTGAGCTCGAGCTGGCGAAGGTCGGCTACCGGGAGACGCGAGAACCAGGCGTCTACTTCATCGAGAAGACCGACGTAACCCAGGCGAATATTCGGGTTGGGCATCTGGGCATTACGCGAGACAACCCCGACTACTTCGCCGTGCAAGTGATGAACGAGATTCTGGGCGGTGGCTTCGCGAGCCGGCTGTTCAGCCGTATTCGCTCGGACCAGGGCCTGGCGTACAGCGTTGGCGGCGGCGTCGGCTCGTCATTTGCCTATCCCGGAGTCGCCGGGTTCGGCATGTCGACGAAGTCGGAGACGATGGGTGAGGCGGTCGATTCGCTGATGACCGAGGTGCGAGGCATGTTATCGGAGCCGGCTACCGAGGCCGAACTCGAGCGCGCCAAAGAGTCGATCCTGAACTCCTTCATTTTCAACTATGTCAGCAAGAGCCAGGTTCTCCGGCAGCAGATGCAGTACGCCTACCATGGGCTGCCGCTCGACTTTCTGGAAACCTATCGCGCCAACATCGAGAAGGTGACCGGTCCCGACGTCGCGCGAGTGGCGGAAAAGTATCTCCATCCCGACGAGGCGGCGATCCTGGTGGTCGGCAACCCGGCGGATTTCGATCGGCCGATGTCGAGCTTCGGCGAGTTCGAGACGATCGACATCTCTATCCCGGTGCCGCCGGCCGAGGAGATCGAAATCGTCGATACACCGGAGTCCCGCGCTGCCGGCAAGGAGATCTTCTCCCGCGTCGTGCGTGCACTGGGCGGAGACGATCCGGCGGCCACATCGGCTGTCCGTACCAAGGCGACGGTTGAGATCAGCGTGCAGGGCCAGTCGCTGAGTCTCGGCCAGGATTTTCTTGTTGTCTTTCCTGATCGGGTCTTCCAGGCACTGCAGACGCCAGGTGGCGAGCAGATCGTCGTCGTCGACGGCAACGAGGGGTTCGTCATGGCGGCAGGCCAGTCGCAAGCACTGCCGGCGGATCGAGTGAAGAAACAGCAGGAAGAGCTGCTACGAGACTACCGGACACTGGTACGCATGGTCGACAACGCCGAGCTCGAGCTGCTGGCGGCAGGCGAGGAGGAGATCGAGGGCGCGGCGTGTGAGATTCTCGCCGTCAGATTTGGTGAGGTCGCGACGCGATTCTGGGTCGATGCCGAGGGCAAGATCCTGAAGCAGGCGTACCAGGGCGTGCATCCCTTTACGCAGGCGCCGGGCGCCTTCGAGGTCTTCTTCTCCGAGTATCGGGAGCAAGATGGACGGCTGATTCCCTTCGTTCGCCGGACGAATATCGACGGCAACGAGTTTGCAGTATCTACCGCCGATAGCATCGAGGTCGATCCGGAGGTCGACGAGGGGCTCTTCGAAAAGCCAGCCGCATAGGGGCTTTGCGGCGAGAGTTCTTTATTGATGGAAGGTTGGAGAAATCCGAATTTTTGAATCCAGGATTCAAAAAAACGCGTATCTGTCGAAGGTTGATCCCTGACACGTTGTCGGGTACGCTCGCTGCGTCCCGAAGGGGATAAAGTCATATATCTCGCTCGAGCTCTTTCTGCTGTGGAGCCTTTCCGAAAACTCCCCAACCCAGACATCCAGGAATTGATGTCGAGACACGGTGAGCGCCGACTGAGGCTTCGCGCGGATTTAGTCCACTTACGAACCGAAGACCCTCGGGTCTTCACGCATTCTGACGTCGGTCCCGCCGGAGGGGCGGCACCGGAAACCGAATGAGGAGGATCTTCAGAAGCATGAGGAAAACGCAATTCATTTTTACCTGCTTGGCGCTTGCCATGGTGCTGGTACCGGCGCTCGATGCGCAGGTTGTCGGCACTATCCAGGGCATCGCCAGCGACGACAGCGGCGCCGTACTCCCTGGAGTGAGCGTCGGAATCGCCAACCAGGACACCGGAGCAGTGCGCACGGCTTTCACCACCGCCGAGGGTTATTACGTGGTGCCGTCCCTCCCGCCCGGAACCTATACACTCACAGCCACCCTCGAGGGCATGCAGACCGTTCGGCGAGAGAACGTTTCGCTGCTCACAGGTCAGGTGCTGGATGTGAACTTCCAGCTCGGCGTCGAAACGGTCACCGAGGCGATCACCGTGACCGGTGAGACGCCCCTGGTCGAGTACAGCCGTTCGAGCGCCGCCTCCTACATTACCGAGGAGGAGATCGCGAAGTACCCCATTCTCGGGCGCGACTTCAAGCAGTTCGCTCTGTTGACCCCGACAGTGCAGAACGACCCGATCCGCGGCTTTGTCACCATGGCCGGTCAGCGTGGCATCTATACGGCGATGAACATCGACGGCACTTCGGGAAAGAACGCCTTCTTCGGCTATGGCACTGGCGGCGAGGCGACCGAGAACGACGGTGTCGTGGTTGCCCAGGAGTCGGTGAAGGAGTTCCAGGTGGTGACCGCCGGTTTCGCGCCCGAGCACGGCTCGAGCGGCGGCGGGTACATCAACGTGGTGACCAAGTCCGGCACGAACAATCTCAAGGGCAGTGCTTTCTTTCTCTATACCGACGACTCGTTGAAGGCGGATATCCCGGCAAGCCCGCTCGACAAGTCTCGTGGCAACAGTGCCTCGACGCCAGTCGACGAGTTCGAGCGCCAGAACTATGGTGTTTCCCTCGGTGGACCGATTGCCAAGGACAAGACTCACTTCTATCTCGCCTGGGACCAGACGAGTCGAGACGAGCCCTTCAAGGAAGATCTTCGCAATCGTGGCGCCTATGACGCGATCCTGCTGCTGGGTCAGAGCAACCCCGATTGGCTGGCCCTGATCGACGGCTATGCGCCGAACAATGACGGCATTGCCGCGGCGGACGAGGACGAGGGACGCACGGCGTCAGGTCTCTTCGTGCGCTCGGTCGACAACCTCATTCTCTTCGGCAAGGTGGACCACCAGTTCAACGACTCGAACACCGGAACGTTCCGACTGAACTACACGGATTTCGAGCGCTCCAGCACCTGGGCTGACGAGGAATCGCTCAAGACGGAGGAGACCAACTCGATCGTCGCGTCGCTGCTGTCGGTCATCGGCTCCAACGCCATCAACGAAGCGCGAGTCCGTATCGGCTACGATGATTTGGGGCGGAGTTCTTCCCGCGTTGGGCAGCCGATCGAGGCGCAGGTCCGCTTCCGCTTCGGCGCTTTCGACAGTCTGGGCAAGTTCGACTTTCTTCCCATTCTCGCGGACACCGACGAGTTGCACATTGCGGACAATTACTCGTATCTCTTCGGCGATCACGACACCAAGTACGGGATCGACTATCAGAGCGACAACATGAAGCAGCTCTTCGCCGGCAGCCTGGATGGCCGCTACGACTATCGCAGCCTGGATGATTTCCTCAACAACAACGCGACCCAGGTCCGCATCTACTTCGGCAACGTCAACTTCCCGAACTACGATGAGAAGCAGGAGGTCATCGGCGTCTACGCACAGGACAACTGGAAGCCGCGTGCGAACCTGACGGTCAACTACGGCCTGCGCTGGCAGGGGACCTACAGCCCGAAAAACCTCGAGCACGTGCTGCCAGTGGGGACGAGTATTCCCGACGACACCGACAACTTCGCGCCGCGGATCGGATTTGCCTACCAACCGGGCAACGATGCCAAGGATGTCATCCGTGGAGGCTTGGGCCTGTTCCACGGTCGCACGCCGACGTTGCTTTTCGCCAGCCAGATCCAGGAGAACGGGATCTTCCCCAACTATGGTCGCATCACTGTTCGACCAGGCCAGGCCGGCTTCGTGCCGCTGGGCACGCCGATCGACAACTTCAATCCGCCGCGCGACACGATTCCGTCAACCTCGTACTTCGATCCGAATTTCGAGGACGCCGAGACCTTGCGCTTCAACCTCGGTTACGAGCGTGAGCTGACGGATGACTGGTCGGCCGGTGTGGACATGGTCTACGCCGAGGGCTCCAAGCTGCAGCGGAACGATGACCTCAATCGCCAAGTTGCGGGGTATGACGAGTTCGGCCGGGTTATCTACACCGGTAACTTCAGTCGACCGAATCCCGACTTCAATACCATTTTCGTCCGCTTCTCGAACGGCGATTCGGAGTACACGGCGTTGACCTTGAGGGCCAAGCGACGCTACGCCGGCCGTTATCAGCTGCAGGCGCACTACACCTGGTCGAAGGACGAGTCAAACGACGACAACGAGCGCAGCGCGACGTCGGTCACGATCAGCGATCCGTCGAATCTCAACTACGAGTGGGGACTGTCGGACCGCAATGTCGAGAACCGCTTCGTCGTCAGTGGGTTCGTCGACCTTGGCGCCGGCTTTTCTCTGAGCGGTGGTGTCGAGTATCGATCGGGTACGCCATGGACGATTCTCGACCCCAACGACAACATTCACCGGTTCCCGGGCTTCAACGGTCCGGATGCCCGAGGTGTCGTCAACGGCAAGCTGGTCGAACGCAACTCCGAAACCAACCAGTCGTCGACGAGGGCGAACATTCGGATCGCGAAGACGTTCGACATCGGCAACTACGGCATCGAGCTGTTCGGCGAGGCCTTCAACCTGTTGGACGAGGAAGCCTTCAGCGTCATCAGCAATCAGCGAGAGGTCGGCGATCCGGAGTTCGGCATTCCCGACAGCCAGGCCATCGGCCAGCAGCAGTTCCAGCTCGGCGTTCGGTTCAGCATGAACTAGATCACGGGTGTGAGTTCACTCGAGCTACGAGTTCGAGTCTCGAGGGCCTCCCGCGGGAGGCCCTTTCTTTCGTTTTTTCCAGGGACTCACCAGCAGGCTCCCTGGTGAGTTGCGGCATGGCCGAAGACGGGTAGCGACCTGCTGGAGGAGACAGCCCCTTCCAATCAGCCGACCCGTGTCGGCATCGCCACGGCCTAAGGGGTCGGCGGCTCGGCGACGCGGGCCTGCCGCGCCTTGAGAGCCTCGTAGGCGCGCAGCTGCTCCTCGCTTTCGGCCTGGCGCCCGAGTGTTTCCAGAACTGCGGCGTAACCGAGTCGCAATGGCGGGGTGTCGACACCGAGTTCGAGGGCGCGGGCAAAGTGCATGGCAGCCTCTTTGGGCTTGCCCAGCTTGGCCAGCGCCCCCGCCAGCATGACGTGGGCTTCGTCGAGGTCGGGATCGATCGCCAGGGCGCGGCGCACGGCGGGCTCGGCTTCGGCGGCTCGTCCCAGAGAAAGCAGGAAGACGCCTTCGAGGAAGTGGTGCTCTGAGCGCGCGGGATCCAGCTCGCGGGCATGAACGATTGCCGCAAGAGCGTCCTCGGAGCGGCCCATGGAGAAGAGGACCTTGGCCTTTGACGCATGCATCCGCGCATTCTCAGGGGCGGCGACGAGGATCTCCTCGAGCTTGGCCAGCGCTTCGGGAAGCCGGTTCTCGCGCGCCAGCTCCAGGGCGGCATTGAGATCGGTCCCCAAACGCTTGGACTCGGCACCCGAGTGGTCTGCGCGGGCTCTCAGTTCTTGAAAGCGCCGGAGTGCGACCTTTGCAGCCTCGGTATTTCCGGCCATGCGATGCGCGGCGCCGAGACGATAGTGGACTTCCGGGTTCTCCGGCATGCGCTCTTTCGCCTTGCCGAGTGCCGCCAGGGCGGCCTCGTGGTCACCGCCCTCGAGCAGGAGAATTGCCAGTTCGAGCTGGACGCGCCCTTCCGCCGCCGTTCCGAGTGCGAGAACCCGGTT
>JAOTUP010000110.1 GCA_029863825.1 Acidobacteriota bacterium
CTCCCCTGCATGAGCTCCTGAAGCGGCAGCTGCGCAAGCTCTTCGCCTCAAGCGAAGAGATCCGGCCTGAGCTCGAGCCCCTGATGCGGACCATCAGCGAGGCCTATCGACAGGCCGATCTCGACCGAGACCTGCTCGAGCGCGCTCTCGAGCTGACCTCTGAAGAGCTCCTGGAAGCCAATGAAAGACTACGCTCTCACGCGCTCGAGCTCGAAGCGCAAGTCGCTCAACGAACGAACGATCTAAAGGAGACGAACCGCGATCTGGCGCGTCAGATCCGGGAACGCCGACAGGCTCAGGAGGCGCGCCACGAGGTCGAACAACGCTACCGCGCCCTCGCCGAGCACTCACCGACCGGCATCTTCCACTCCGATGCCCAGGGCCGCACGCTCTATGTCAACGACGCATGGTGCCGGATCACCGGCCTGTCCCGGAACGAAGCGATGGGGGACGGCTGGAGGAAGGCAATCCACCCTTCGGACCGGGAAAGCAAGCTCGCCGAGTGGACCCAGCTCGTGGATGCCGGGCACGGCTTGCGCGGAGGGGAGTACCGGATTCTGCGCCCGGACGGCGAAGTCGTCTGGGCCGAAGGCTACGCGGTCGAGCTTCGCGACGCCGATGGCAATGTGGCCGGCTTCGTCGGCTCGGTGCACGATATTACGGAGCACAAGCTCGCGCAGGAGATCATCCGCGGATCGGAGGAGCGCTATCGTACTCTTTTCGAGCAGTCCCTCGACTGTATCTACATCAGTTCTCCTGAAGGACGATTTGTCGACATCAACCAGGCGGGACTGGATCTCATCGGATTCGAGAGCAAGCAGGAAGCCTTGAAGACCGATATCTCGGGCCTCTACGCTCACGCCGACGACCGACAAGCCCTGCTGCTCGAGCTCGATGCCAAGGGACTCGTGGAGGCGCGAGAGCTACAACTACGACGGCAGGATGGCACGCCGCTCACCGTCGTCGCCAGCATTACAACCGTGCGCGACGACAAGGGTCGGGTGCATACGATGCGCGGCATCCTGCGGGACGTGACCGAAACGCGTCAGATGGAGCGCCAGATCCGCCAGGGGCAGAAGATGGAGGCCATCGGTCGTCTGGCCGGCGGCGTGGCGCACGACTTCAACAACCTGCTGACGGCGATCATCGGCTACGCTGACCTCCTGGCCATGACACTGCCTGCTGGCACGACGCTCTCCCGCAATGCGGAGGAGATCAAAGCGATCGCGCGCCGCGGAGCGGGCTTGACCAAGCAGCTCCTTGCGTTCAGTCGACGGCAGATTCTAACGCCCAAGAACCTGATGATCAACGATATCGTTGACGAAATGCACAGCCTGCTGAAGCGACTCATCGGCGAGGATATCGAGTTGACGACCGATCTCGATCCGGCCATTCGGTCGGTGTTGGCGGATCCGACCCAGATCGAGCAGATCGTCGTCAATCTGGCAATCAATGCTCGTGACGCGATGCCCGGTGGCGGTAAGCTCGATATCAGAACCGACACGATCGAAATAGATGCCCGCCACGCTTCACGCTATGCCGGCTTGGAGCCTCGCAGACATGTCCGGCTGACAATCAGCGACAACGGCACCGGCATAGAGCCACAAATTCAAGAGCGGATATTCGAGCCCTTCTTTACGACCAAGTCCGATGCTCATGGGACGGGACTCGGCCTGTCGACCGTCTATGGAGCCGTGCAACAGAGCGGCGGCCAGATCTACGTGCGCAGCGAGATGGGAGAAGGCAGTACTTTCGAGGTGCTGTTTCCGGAGGTCGGCGATGAAGAGCAGAGCGTGAAAACGGAACGTCGGGCTGCTCGGGCCGGCGGCGGAACCGAGACGATTCTCATCGCGGAGGATGAGCCGACCGTTCGACAGTTCCTGGCTAGCCTCCTCTCCTCTCAGGGCTACTCGGTCCTCACCGCCTGCGACGGTGTCGAGGCTCTCGAGATCGCACACGGTCACGAGGGGCGAATTGATCTCCTGCTCTCGGACGTCGTCATGCCAAAAATGAATGGCATCGAGCTTGCCAAGACGCTGCGTAGCGAGATCGCCGGCCTCAAGGTTCTCCTAGTCACAGGGTACAGCGAGAATCAGTCCGCCCTGCGCGAGGTGGGCGACGCCTACCTGCAAAAGCCCTTTGCGCCACAGGTTCTCGCAAAGCGCTTGCGCCAACTGCTCGACGACCGCGCGCGGGTTCACTGAGCCGTCTGCGGACGCGCCTCCGCGCCATCCGCGGACCGCAGCGCCCGATCTGGCGCGCACATGGAGCGCCCGTCGGTGTGAGAGATGTCTAGGGCTCGACGCTCACAGGCGTTCGTGGCGCCGACGTTGGCCGCGCCCCCCAATCTCGTGCATCGACGACGGCGATGGCTGCCAGGTTGGCGGTGTCGTTGATCTCACGGCCGTGCTTCATCATGTGGACGGGCCTCCTTTTTCAAGTCAGCACAGGACCGATGGCTTCCGCTCCCCACTCCCTTCGGGCGGGACAACAAGGACGCCCATCCGGGTGGCGAGCGGCGCCCTCCTTGGTGACACAATTTGATCGAGAAGTCAGGGCAGACCCCGCCCAGCGACCAAGTATCGGAGGTGCTCGATGGCCGATTTTCAGTATGAGGAGATGTTCTCCCTTGGAGCGGACTCGACGGAGTACAGGAGGCTGACCTCCGACTTCGTGAACATCTCGAAATGGGCCGATCGCGAGATGCTCCGCATCGACCCGGAAGGGCTGACTGAACTCGCGGCGGCGGCGATGGACGACGTGTCATTCCTGTTTCGCACCTCTCATCTCGCACAGCTGCGCGCCATTCTCGACGATCCGGAGGCGTCGGACAATGACCGATTCGTCGCTCTCGAGCTGTTGAAGAACGCCAACATCTCCGCCTCTCGAGTCCTCCCGAGCTGCCAGGATACCGGCACGGCGATCGTCATGGCCCACAAGGGCGAGCAGGTCATCACCGGCGCAGACGACGCGAAAGCCTTGGCGCGGGGGATCTACAAGACCTACCAGGAGCGAAACCTGCGCTACTCCCAGAATGCGCCGATCGACATGTATACAGAAACCAACACCGGAACGAATCTGCCGGCGCAGATCGAAATCGAAGCCTGCCAAGGCAGCGAGTATCGTTTTCTCTTTCTCGCCAAGGGCGGGGGGTCGGCCAACAAGACGTTCCTCTTCCAGGAGACCAAGGCGTTGTTGAACCCCGAGTCTCTGCAGCGGTTCGTCGCCGACAAGCTGTTCAGGATCGGCACCGCAGCGTGCCCGCCCTATCACCTGGCATTGGTCATCGGTGGCACATCCGCCGAGCTCACCCTCAAGACGGTCAAACTCGCCTCCGCCCGCTACCTGGATTCGCTGCCCGCGAACGGCAACGAGCTCGGTCGGGCCTTTCGAGATCGCGAGCTCGAGGAGACGATTCTCGATCTCTGCCGGCGCTCTGGCATCGGCGCTCAGTTCGGCGGCAAGTACTTCGCCCACGACGTGCGGGTGATTCGGCTGCCTCGCCACGGCGCATCCTGCCCGGTTGGCCTCGGCGTCTCATGCTCGGCGGACCGCCAGATCCTCGCCAAGGTGACCGGCGACGGCCTGTTCCTCGAGCGTCTCGAAGACAACCCTGCGCGGTACCTCCCGGACGTCGACTCGCAGGAGCTCGGAGACGATGTCGTGCGCCTTGACCTCGACCAGCCCATGACCGAGATTCGCACCGAGCTTGCCAAGCATCCGGTCTCGACAAGGTTGTCACTCACCGGTCCGTTGATCGTCGCCCGCGACATCGCTCACGCCAAGCTCAAGCAACGCCTCGATGATGGTGGCGGCCTACCCGCATACATCAAAGATCACATTGTCTACTATGCTGGGCCCGCCAAGAAACCGGCGGGATTGCCTTCGGGCTCCTTTGGCCCGACGACTGCGGGCAGGATGGATTCGTACGTCGAGCTCTTCCAGAGCCGAGGCGGAAGTCTCGTCATGCTGGCCAAGGGCAATCGCTCTGCTGCGGTGACCCAGGCCTGCCGAAAGAACGGTGGTTTCTACCTCGGCTCGATTGGCGGACCAGCTGCGCGACTTGCAAAGGATTGCATCAAGTCCGTTGAGGTCCTCGAGTTCCCCGAGCTCGGTATGGAGGCCGTATGGAAAATCCAGGTCGAGAACTTCCCTGCCTTTGTCGTCGTCGACGACAAAGGGAACGATTTCTACGCCGACATCGCCGCAAACTCGCTGTTGCCGATTGCGTGACCGGCTTGACCCACGACCGACGATCATCCAGCCCTGGGGGCGGTGTCGAGCCTATTCCCATTAGCTAGCATCAGCTGAAAGAGAGGCCGCATACGCCGTTTCGGTGCAGCCCAATGAAAGGAGACAACGGCATGACGACCAGCGCTGATTCACCGCGAGGAGAGGGTACCGTTCTCCTGGTGGACGACGAGCCGGTCGTTCGAACCGTCGCCCAGAGGATGCTTGAACACCTCGGCTTCGAGGTCAGGGTGGCCACCGACGGGCGCGAGGCACTCGACGTCTTCCGTGAGCACGCCGACAGTATCCGGTTGGTCATTCTGGACCTCGCCATGCCCGAAATAGGAGGCGAGGAGGCGTTTACGGAGATGCGTCGCATCAGGAGCGACGTGCCAGTCATCATGTCGAGCGGCTATGACGAGCAGGAGGTCTCCACGGCCTTGGCCGGCAAGGGGCTCACCGCATTCATTCAGAAGCCGTATCGCCTGGCCGCACTGCAAGAGAGCGTGCGCGCCGCCCTCGAAGAGCCGCAAAGCGACTGAAAGCCCTTCCGTCGAGCTACGCGCTCGCCAGCCTCTCGACCTCGCAGCGGTTACGACCGCCATTCTTGGCTCGATAAAGAGCTCTGTCAGCCGCCGTCAGCAGCGTCGTTGGCTCGACTCCCTCGAGACCGGAGGCGGTCCCTGCACCGAGACTGATCGTTATCGGGATCTCGCCAGCGCTCGTCGCAATCGGCGTCGCAGCGCAGACCTGGCGGGTCCGCTCCATCACCTCTTCGGCACTCGCTTGGTCTCCGGAGCAGAGAATCACCAGGAACTCCTCGCCGCCGAGTCGTCCGATGAAGTCGGCAGAGCGCAGAGATGCCACCAGCCGGCGGCTTACCTCCTTGAGGACCTCGTCTCCAACCAGATGACCGTATTCGTCGTTGACGGCTTTGAAATAATCGAGATCGAGGATTATCGCCGCAAGTGTAAGCTCCTCGCGTGCCGCCCGAGCCATCTCGCGCGCCAGGAGCTGCAGAACAGCTCGTCGATTCCACAGCCCGGTGAGGGCATCGTGGCTCGCTTCGTGCTGTAATGAGAGCCGAGCCTCCTGCAGCCGGCGGTTGAGATCGAGGAGCTCCTGATAAAGGCGGCTTTTCTCGAGAATCACCGACACCTGGCCCGCCAGTTGCAGGAAGTGACCCTGGTGAATCTCTCCGTACGTGTTCTTCTCTCGACTCGAGAAGAAGAGGAATCCGATCGGCTTGCCGAGTGCCACCAAAGGGCAGGTCAGACTCGATCGAAACCCCTCTTCGACGATCAATCGCGTCGCCTCGGACTCGGGCTTTCGGCGAAGATAGTCCTCCAGATCGTTGAGTATGCGTGGACGTCCGGTGCGAATGATCTCCTCGAGGCTGCTGCCGGCCATGGGCGCTGCAAAGCCGCGGCCGAGCCTTATCTTCCCCAACTCCGAGCGCGACCAGCGTGAGCGCAGCACGTCGCCATCCGCATCGAGAAGACCGAGTCCGATGCGCTCATATGGAATGACCGATCGAAAAGAATCGAAGATCTGATCCAGAACCTCTTCGAGAACAAGTCCGGCATTGACCCGCTCGGCGATTCGAGACAGTCGCGCCACCTCGTCGAACCTGCTCCTCAGGTTCTCCGCCAAGGCGAGCAAAGCCTCTCCCAGCCGCGCCACCTCGTCGTGCCCGCTGACCGACATTTCGACATCGAACTGTCCGCGTCCCATCGCCTCGGTCGCGCGCAAGTAGCTCTCGAATCTCGGATCTTCCACGCTCTCCTCCTCCGCTCACGACTCCTTTCGCCCGCCACGCCCGCGAGCATTACGCTACAAGACTATCCCAGGCAACCACCAGCCCGATGGTAGAGGACCCATCGTCGACTGACGCGCCAGCCCTCGAGCGACGCTTCTGCCACTTTGGTCGGACAGACGAGGAAATTTGAAAAAGGTTGTGTTTTCGCCTATACTCGCTGCCGTAGGAGCCGATCCCCTCAAAGCGAAGGGGAACGCTGCAGGCCGAAGAATCCCGAGTCCTTCCAATCGTAGACGTCATCCCAGGTCCCAAAAGGTGAATCAGCTCCGTCGGAGATTCCGATGCACGGAATCAAGTCTTTTTACCGGTGCGCCACGGCAGTGATGCCGACGCACCCCCAAGAGAGAGTGAACTAGTTATGTCGAAGAAGATCTATGTAGGTAACCTCCCTTTCAGCGCTACCGAGGACGAAGTGCGACAGCTCTTCTCCGAGTTCGGCGGCGTCGAGAGCGTCAAGCTCATCACCGACCGTGACACCGGTCAGCCGCGGGGCTTTGGCTTCGTCGAGATGGAGGATGCCGCGGCGGACGCGGCGATCCAGGGTTTGGATCAGCATTCCATGGGAGGTCGCAACCTCAAGGTCAACGAAGCCCGACCGCGTCGCGAAGGCGGCGGCGGCGGTGGTGGTGGCGGCGGTCGTCGCTGGTAGTCCGAAGAACACCGCCCGGAACTCGGGTCCTCGGCGGTGCAAGAGAAGAACAAACGTCTGGAAAGGCCCCCATCGTGGGGGCCTTTCCTTCGACCCTTGGTGCCCGCAGCTCGCGCCCTGGCTTTGATGCCATGCCG
>JAOTUP010000111.1 GCA_029863825.1 Acidobacteriota bacterium
CACTCGGTTCGACATGACATTGAACGCATGCGCCACTCGACCCAGCTCGTCCTTGCCGCGCTCCCGTAGCTGGAAGCCGAGATTCCCGGCAGCAACCTGACGCGCCCCGTCCTCGAGCTCCGCCAGTTCACGCGTCAGAAGCGTCCCGAGAACGAAGGAGAAGGCGGCGACGAGAAGCATCTCGATGATCGCCAGGAAGGTGCCCTGCTTGCGAGCAGTCTCGACGAGCGTCGTGACTTGTTCCATCGACAACCCGATCTCGACGCGGCCGAAAACCTGACCCGCCACTTCGATGTCGGCACTGGTGTCGAAGATACCGTCGGAAGAGTCTTCGAACCGCACGTCGTACTGTCCACCGGCGCGAGAGCTCGACGTGTCCCCGGCCTCGGCAAGCAGGAGATCCGCCTTGAACACTCGCGCGTAGACGACGTCCGGCGCCGATGCAACGACCCTTACGAAGTCTTCCAGGCTGGCAATATCGGTGCTCAGCACGGAGTCCGTCGTCATCGTCGCAAACAGAGCGGCGGTCGAAGCCGCGCGCTTCTCGAATTCCTCCGCGCCGCTGGTGCGCACCATTCTGACGCCGGTCACGATCAGGAGGACCAGCAACACCGCCTCGATCAGGGCGACACCGAGTATCGTCTTGAGACGAAACGACATCGTGTGTTTAGGGTCCTTCCAGCGATTGGAGGAGGTTGATGTCGAGCGCGCGAACATCGTCCCAGTCGCTGTCCTCTGCCGCTTCGAGCGCCTGGATTCCGAGGGCGGCCAGGATCTCGGCACCCTCGGGGCTCTCGGCCATGGACGTGAGGCTCTTCTGGATCTCGGCCAGGAGATCCGCCGCCACCGTCGGCTTGGCGGCAAACGCGTGCGGTGTGTATTCGGCCGTACGCCAGAGGATACGCAACAGGTCTCGAACGTCCTGAGGCGCCGTGTTGAAAGTGCGCATGATTCCACCACCCGCCGGAAAGAGGCCGCGGGCCACCGACAGGTAGACCGAATCGTGCGACGAGACATAGGTCGACGTCACCTCGAACCCCATCTTTCGAAAGCTCGCTTTCGGCAAGACCGTCGCCGCAAAGGCGGCCGGGGCCGGGAAGGCAACCGTCATACCCGCCAGCTCCTCGACGCTCGAGTAGGGAGCGTCCTTGGCGACGACGATGATCCCCTGGATCTTCTTGCCCGCCTGTTTGGCAAAGGCTTCGTAGCCCGGCGCGCGGTGGAATACCGTGTAGTGGTAAGGGTTCATGTACGCGAGGTCGTACTCACCTGCCGCGAGACGCGCCTCGAACGTCGGGATATCGGGAGCCGTCTCGAACCTCAGCCGGCATGCACACTTGAGGCCGACATACTCCAGAAGCGGCGTCCACCCTCGAGCCAACTCCGCAGCGGCCTGCTGAGGGACGACACCGAACGACAGCTGCGGGACCTCGTCTTGCGGCGCGGCAGGTGACGCAACCAGAACGACGAGCGCGGCAGTCATCGCCGCGGCAAGACCGCGACGGAGAAAGAGCCCTCGCCGTGAAGTTTGTCCACTTTGCATGAGTGATCGCAGCGCTATCATAGCGGGGACCATCCATCTGCTGAGCATCTGCACCATAAGACTCCTTAATTCAGCGTCTGTCGAGACACATTGGAGGTGCTGTAATCGGGCGCGATCTCGTACGTGTCGAAGACTTCCGCGAACCGGTCTCTCGCCGTGTCGAAGGCGGCCAGCACCTCCGGGTCGAAGTGTTGCGGTTCTGTTCTGCCGTCACCACACAGCAGAATGTCGCAGGCCTCGTCGTGACTGAAGGCCGGCTTGTAGGGTCGTGGGCTGCGCAGCGCATCGTATTGATCCGCGAGCGCCACAATGCGCCCGAAAAGCGGAATCTCCGCTCCCGAAAGGCCACAGGGGTACCCGCTCCCATCCCACCGCTCGTGATGCGTCAGCGCGATCTTCGCAGCCGCTTCGATCACGCGTGAGGACAATCCCGACAAGAGCTCGCCGCCCAGCAGCGGGTGACGCTTGACGATCTCCCACTCGCTTGTCGACAGCGGACCCGGTTTGCGCAGCACCTTGTCGGACACGCCGATCTTGCCGATGTCGTGAAACGGAGCGGCCGCCGCCAGAACTCGGACGCCGTCCTCGCTCACTTCGAGCTCCTTGGCCAACTCTGCCGACAGCTTGCTGATGCGCGACAACCTGCCCGACAGCTTGTTGGACCTCTGCTCCGCCGCCCGCGTCAGTCGCAGCGCCGCGTCGTACTGGGCGAGCTCGATCTCGCTCGACAGATTCCGGTACGCGGCCAGCTCTTCCTGGAGCTTGACCCAGTCATTTTCCGACGAGTCTTGTGCCGGGCGCTGCGTCGCTTCGATCGGCGCGACCAGTGCCTCCCTCAGCCGCAGGCCGAGCTCTGCCATCCGGAACGGCTTCTGGATGAAGCCCGTAATGTCACCGGCATACTGACTCTCCATGTGTCGCCGGCTGTGGCCGCTCATGAGAATCGTCTTCATGCCGCTTTGAAGCCTGCGCATCTCCTCAATGGCCTCGACCCCGCCAAGGCGCGGCATCGTCAAGTCGACGATCGCCAAGTCTATCTGCCCAGGATGTTGCGCGAAGATATCCACCGCCTCTCGACCGTCGGCGGCAGTAAGCGCCGTAAAGCCGAGAGCCTCGACCATCTTTGCCGTCACCGACAGAACCGGCTTCTCGTCATCCACAATGAGCACCGTGCCGGTGCCGCGCCACGCTTCTTCGTCGGTCTCACTCTGAGTTGATGCCGCGACCGGTCGGTCCGTCGCCGGAAAAAGCACTCTGATCCTCGTGCCCTCTTCGGGCACGCTCGCAACCTGGATGGCACCTCCGTGTCTCTGCACGATCCCGACAACGGCGGCGAGGCCCAGGCCGCGGCCAGTCACCTTCGTGGTGAAGAAGGGTTGGAAGATCCGGCTCCTTGTCTCTTCGTCCATTCCAATTCCCGAATCGGAGACTTCGAGAAACACGTAGGGGCCGGGTTCGAGCTCCCCGGTCGACCAGGTCCGTCTCAAGTACTCAGCATCGCACGACATCTCTCCGGAGCGAACCGCGATCACGTTGTCCGAATCTCGACCGGCCTCCGCCGCGTTGGTGATCAGATTGAGCAGGATCTGCCGCATCTGGGTCGCGTCCGCCTCGATGGCGGCTATATCTCTGGGCAGCTCATAGGTGATGCGCGGCTTCTTCGCCAACGACACGGCGACCAACTGTCGCGCCTCGTCAATCAGCTCCGAGAGATCGAGCGGTTCCACCGTCAGCTTCTCCTTGCCCGCGTAGGCCAGAAGCTCTCGCGAGAGGTCGGCGGCTCGTCGTGCGGCCAGCTCGACATCGAGGACATACTCGTGAACCGGCGTGCCCGGTGTAAGGCTCGCGAGCGCCAATTCGGCATTGCCCAGGACACCAGTCAGGATGTTGTTGAAGTCGTGGGCGATGCCGCCGGCAAGCACCCCAAGGCTCACGAGCTTCTGAGCCTGGAGCACCTCTTCGAAACCCTCCGGCTCGACGAGCGCCGGTATTGATTCAGCCTCGTCGAGCTCGTTGAAGCTCGTCGCGCTGATAACAGCCGTATGGTTCTCTTCGTCTTGCATCTCACTCCCCCATTCGAGGTTCTGGCATCGCATATCAATCTCCGCGAATCCGGTTATCAAGCGAGCACAGGCTACGGTGGTCGCCTGTAAAGATCCCCAAGGGAGCGTTAAGTGTTCGTGAAGATGATGAGGCGGCGCGAAAGGCCAGCCCGGGCGGGGCGCTGCGGCGATATCAGCCGGCGCCGGCGTCCAGTCGATAGCCCACTCCCCGTACGCCGACGATCAGGGTCGGCGTCTTGGGGTCGGCCTCCAGCTTTTTGCGCAGGGCCGCGATGTGGACATCGATGGTGCGAGCCGACACATAGATGCCAGGCCAGAGATGCTCGAGAAAATGGTCACGGGAAACGACATCGCCGGGCCGAGTGGCAAGAAAGCACAGTAGATCAAACTCCCGGGCGGTGAGCTCGATGTCCTTCCCGTCCTTCCTTACCCGACGCTTCCGTTGGTCGATCTCCACCCCCCCCACACGCAGAACCTCAGAAGATGTCTTCTCGGAACCGCCACGCCGGAGGAGAGCACGGACGCGAGCCAGGAGCTCCGCCAGCTCGAACGGTTTCGTCAGGTAGTCGTCAGCGCCCAGGTCGAGCGCTCGCACCTTGTCGACGGTTTCGTCGCGAGCTGTCAGGACCAGTATCGGCGAGTCGATGTGGCGCTCGCGCATCGTCTTGCACACTTCGAAGCCGTTCTGATCCGGCAGCCCGAGGTCGAGGACGACCAGATCGGGCGCGCCCGTTGCCAGGGTCGCCAGGGCTTTGGCGCCGGAGTTGACGCGAGTGGTGTCGAAGCCCTCGAAATCGAGCTGCTCTCGAATCAGAGCTGCGATGTCGTCATCGTCCTCGACAATCAGTACTCGCGTCATTCGCTGCGCATCTCCTCGCGGCCATTGTACAAAACAGATTACGCATCATTCCATGACGGGTTGCACACACGAGACCTCGGGACTGGCCGGTGACAGGAACCCGCCGGTGCCGCTCTCGCCGTCCGGTCCACTCACCATTCACCGACTTCCGAGGCATCACCGCCGGTGACAGAAGACCAATCTGTCCACCCTTCTGTCCTGTCGCCGGCGTTCCCACGGGGCGCCGATCCAGACCCGGCCTCGAAACAACGCTCCTTGCATTGCGTAGGCAGAGGGCAGAGGCCCCGCCTCAGGCCATATCGAGGCAAGTGAAAGCGAGCAGGAGAGACACTATGGGACGGATACTGAAGATCCTCGCCGTTCTCGTCGTCATCGCGGGTCTGGGCGGAGCCGGGTACGCCTGGTTCAAGAACCGCGACTCGGATGAGAACGGGTTCAAGCTCATCGCGGTCGAGCGCGGCGCCATCACCGAGAAAGCGGTCGCGATCGGCCAGATCGAGCCGCGACTCGAGTTCAAGGTGAAGTCGAAGATCCCGGGAATCGTCAAGCGCTGCGCGGTCGAGGTGGGGGACCTGGTGAAAGCCGGTGACGCGCTCTTTGAGATCGTCCCCGACCCGACGCCCTCTGAGCTGGTCGAAGCGCAGCGCCGGATCGATGCCGCGCAGTCGGCTTTCACCCGCGCCGAAGCCGACTGGAAGCGCACTCAGGAACTCGACAAGGAGGGCATCACGCCGGCCGATCAGGTCGACATCAAGCGCGAAGCCTTCGAGCTCACCAAGATCGAGCTGGCAAGTGCCAGAGACAACCTGGAGCTCATTCGCAAGGGACGGATCGCCGGCCGCGGCCGCTCGATGGAGTCGGTCATTCGCGCCCCGGCGGCGGGAATCGTGCTCGTTCGAAACGTCGATCCGGGCGACCCGGTGGTGCCCCTCACTTCGTTTCAGGCGGGCACCGAGCTGGCGACAGTCGCCGACATGAGCGATCTCATCTTTCGCGGCACGGTGGATGAGATCGACGTCGGAAAGCTCGCTGTCGGTGTCGAAGCGCGACTCAAGATCGGCGCCCTTCCGGGCTCGGTGGTCACCGGGCGGCTGACGCGGATTGCGCCTCAGGCCAAGGAGGAAGAAGGTGCACGGCTCTTCGACGTCGAGATCGAGATCGAGCCGAACGACGAGGTGATGCTGCGAGCCGGCTACTCGGCCAACGCGGATCTCGTCATTCGGGAAAAACAGGACATTCTCCTGATTCCGGAGCGGCTGGTGCTGTTCGAGGACGAGGGGGCCACGACCTTCGTCGAGCTCCCGGGCGAAGGCGACGACGCCGAGCCACGAAAGGTCGAGATCGAGGCAGGCCTTTCGGACGGTCTCAACATCGAGGTCGTCTCCGGGCTGGCCGAAGGCGACGAGGTGGTGCAGCGGCCGCCGCGTGACATCTTCGGCTGAGGAGCGACGGATGCGCGAATCTCCTGCGTTGTGCTCGCCTAGACCTTCCTCGACGTACGACAAGTACGCCTCGATCGCAGCTCGACCGCAAGTCTGGCATCTCCAGGGATTTTCGGCCTCCTACGGGTGGGCAGCTCATCGAGACCTCAGAAGGCGATCATGGATCGGCTGAGCAACTTTCTGAAGCACGTACTGCGCGACTTGCGGGCGCAGAAGTTGCGCACCCTCCTGACCACCCTCGGAATCATCTGGGGCACGGTCGCGGTGAGCCTGCTTCTGGCCTTTGGCGACGGCTTCCATTACCAAGTCAAGAAGAACTCGGCCGGCCTCGGCAACGGCATCATCATCGCCTGGCCGTCACGCACCTCGATGCCGTTCGAAGGGTTGGGCAAAGGGCGGCCGGTGCGGCTCGACGAGAGCGACATCCGGCTCCTCAAGGCCAACGCTCAGGAGCTCGAGTGGATCTCGAGTGAGTACGCGCAGACACTGAAGCTGCAGCTCGGCACCAGGACGCTGGCGGTCGATACGGTGGGCGTCCATCCAATCTTCGGCGAGATGCGCAACATGATCCCGCAAGCGGGCGGGCGTTTCATCGACCCGCTCGACATGCGCGAAAAGCGTCGCGTGGCGTTCCTGGGCAACGACTTGGCGCAAGACCTCTTCGGCTCCGGCGACCCGATCGGTCAGATCCTTCGCCTTCACGGCTCGCCGTTCACGGTCATCGGTGTCTTGAAGGAAAAGACCCAGGACTCTTCCTACCGCTTCCGCGACAAGGACATGATCGTCATTCCGGCCACCACCATGCGAGCGCTCACCGGCCAGAAGTACATGAACAACTTCGTCTTCACCGCCGAGGACGTGCGGCGCACCGAAG
>JAOTUP010000112.1 GCA_029863825.1 Acidobacteriota bacterium
AGGAGGCTGTCGATGCCCTGTTCGACAATGGCCGTCGCGGTCGCGTGCTCAAGGGTTCGAACAACAGGCCGCTGAAATCGCTGTCCGACACCCTGAAAGGCAAGCAGGGGCGGTTTCGCCAGAACCTGCTCGGCAAGCGTGTCGACTATTCCGGCCGTTCGGTCATTGTCGTCGGTCCGGACCTGACACTCCGCCAGTGCGGGCTGCCAAAGAAGATGGCGCTGGAGCTCTTCAAGCCGTTCATCTACAGCCGACTCGAGGACAAGGAGCTGGTCGGGACGATAAAGGCGGCCAAGGAGATGGTCGAGCGCGAGGAGGAGGCGGTCTGGGACGCGCTCGAGGAAGTCATTCAGGACCATCCTGTTCTGCTCAATCGCGCGCCGACGCTCCATCGTCTTGGCATCCAGGCTTTCGAGCCGGTGCTGATCGAGGGCAAGGCGATCCAGATACATCCACTCGTATGCGCTGCTTTCAACGCCGATTTCGACGGCGATCAGATGGCGGTCCACGTACCGCTGTCGCCGAAAGCGCAGATCGAGAGTCAGGTACTGATGCTGGCGGCGAACAACATCTTGAGTCCGGCGAACGGCCGACCGCTGGCGGTGCCGAGTCAAGACATGGTTCTGGGCGGGTACTACCTGACGATGCGTCGGTCGGGAGCCAAGGGCGAAGGTCGGGTGTTCTCGAACGTCGACGCCGTGATGCTGGCCCTGAACGAGGGGCTCGTCGAGACGCAGACGCAGATTCGAGTTCGCTATACGGGCGCTTTCATCAATCTCGAGACACAGTACGACGATCAGGACGTGATGCACGCTGACCTCGAGCAGATTGAAGGCCAGCTGATCGACACGACCGTGGGGCGGGTGATCTTGAACAGCCATCTGCCGGAGGAGTTGCCCTACGTCAACGGACTGATGAAGAAGCGTGGGCTGCAGGAACTGGTTGGTTATTGCTACAGCAAGCACGGCCACGCACTGACGGTGCGGATGCTCGACGAGATCAAGGAGATTTGCTTCTACTACGCTACGAAGGCGGGAGTCTCCTTCGGCATCGACGACATGCTGATTCCGAGCACCAAGGAGGATTTGCTCGAGGATGCGAGAAAGAACGTGCTGCAGATCGAAGGGCAACGCACCAGCGGTGTCATTACTGCAGGTGAGCGTCACAACAAGATCATCGACATCTGGCATCGTGTCACCGAGCGAGTCTCGGAGGAGATGTTCCGCGAGATGCGGCAGGTCGAAGAGGGCGAAGGTGCGTTCAATCCGATCCGCATGATGGCTGACTCCGGCGCTCGCGGCTCCCGCGAGCAGGTTCGACAGCTGGCGGGTATGCGAGGACTCATGTCCAAACCGTCGGGTGAGATCATCGAGACTCCGATTACCGCGAACTTCCGGGAGGGCTTGTCCGTTCTGCAGTACTTCATCTCGACTCACGGGGCGCGAAAGGGGTTGGCCGACACGGCTCTCAAGACCGCCGACTCCGGCTATCTCACACGCCGTCTTGTGGACGTTGCCCAGGACGTCATCGTGACCGAGGAAGATTGCGACACCATCGACGGCATCGTGGTTGGAGCGATCATGGAAGGCGGCGACATTCTCGAGGCGCTACGCGACCGCATTGTCGGCCGCTTCAGCCAGGACACGATCTTCGACCCCACCACCGGCGAGACTTTGGTCGCGGTCGGTCAGGAGATCACCGACGAGGTCGCCGGCGGCATCCAGGCGGCCGGCATCGAGCGCGTGAGGATCCGCTCCGCACTCACCTGTGAAACGCGTCGCGGAGTGTGCCAGAGGTGCTACGGGCGTAACCTTGCATCCGGTGAGGTGGTTGATATTGGCGAAGCGGTGGGCGTGATCGCTGCGCAGTCAATCGGCGAGCCCGGTACACAGCTGACCATGCGGACCTTCCACTACGGCGGCACCGCAAGCCGGGTCTCGGAGCAGTCCAAGCATCACGTGAAGAATCCCGGTCTAGTGAAACTCCTCGACGTCCGCACGGTCGAGAGCAAGAGCGGCGAGTTGGTAGTCATCAACCGCAATGGGAAGTTGGTGATCGTAGACGATAAGGGGCGAGAGCTCGAGCGCTACGCTCTGACCTACGGCTCTCATCTGCTGGCTCGCGAGGGCGACTCGGTGGAGCCGGGACAGGCAGTTGTGGAGTGGGATCCGTTTACGTCCGCACTGCTGACAGAGATCGCGGGAACGGTCAAGTTCCACGACATTCTCGAGGGCGAGAACGTTCGCGAGGAAACGGACAAGGTGACCGGACTGTCGCAGCGGATCATTGTAGATGCGCCGCAGGCCGAGAAGCGAGCTCCGGCGCTTATGATCCAGGGCAGGGGCGACGCCAAGCGACGCTACCTCTTGCCGACCGGATCGCACCTCATCGTTCAGGATGGGCAGCGTGTGCACCCAGGCGATACGCTGGTAAAGATCCCGCGCGAAACGACCAAGACAAAAGACATCACCGGCGGGTTGCCGCGTGTCGTCGAGTTGTTCGAGGCGAGGAGCCCGAAAGAGCCGGCAATCATCAGTGAGATCGATGGGACGGTTCGTCTTGGCGACATTCAGAAGGGATTGCGCAAGATCGAAGTCCATAGCGAGTCGGGTGAGGTGCGCGAGTACATGGTGCCTCGGACCATTCACATCAACGTTCAGGAGGATGAGCGTGTTGGGGCGGGAGATCCGCTCATCGACGGTGCGATCAATCCACACGACATTCTCCAGGTACTCGGTGTCACCGAGCTACAGAGATACCTCGTCGACAAGATTCAGGAGGTCTACCGGTCGCAGAGCGTGGCGATCAACGACAAGCACGTGGAGATCATCGTGCGTCAGATGATGCGTTCGGTGAAGATCGAAGAGGTCGGAGACACGGATCTTCTGGTAGATCAGCAAGTGGACAAGTGGTCGTTTCAGGAAGAGAACGACCGAGTCATTGCGGCGAGTGGTCAGCCGGCAATCGGTCGTCCGATGTTGCAGGGCATCACGAAGGCCTCACTGTCGACCGAGAGCTTCATCTCCGCCGCCAGCTTTCAGGAAACGACGCGGGTGCTGACGGAAGCTGCGATCAACGGCAAGGTCGACCATCTGAAGGGACTCAAGGAGAACGTCATTGTCGGTCGGCTCATCCCGGCGGGCACCGGCATGGCCTACTATCACGACTTTCATATTGCCGAGGAAATTGAGCTCGAGGAAGTCGAGGAGGATGAGGGGCTGCTGTTCGAGCTCGGAGACGGAGAGATCCGCTCGCTGGCCCAGGAAGCGGTGACGACCGAGTAGGTACACCTCCCAAACCCCTCGAAGGGGTCCCGTTAGCGCCGGATGGGGCCGAAGACGTCCCGGGAATCAGGGCTCTCGGGCTTGACGAGGGTTCGTGGAGTTGTTAGGATTTCCCTTCTGCTCTGTGGTCCTGAGCACAGGTTCAGGACCCGCCAGGGTGTTTGTCAAAACCAGGCCCCCTGACATGTCGCGCGAGCCCATAACCGGGCTCGAGGGAGCGGAGTCGCCTGTTGAAGGCTTTTTTGAGGAATCGAGACACGCATGCCGACAATTCACCAGCTTGTCCGCAAGGGACGCAAGCGCATCATTTCCAAGACGAAGAGCCCGGCCTTGCACGGGTCGCCGCAGAAGCGGGGCGTCTGCGTGCGGGTTTATACGCAGACGCCGAAGAAGCCCAATTCGGCGCTGCGAAAGGTGGCTCGCGTGCGACTGACCAACGGGATCGAGGTCACAACCTACATTCCGGGTGTCGGTCACAACTTGCAGGAGCATTCGATTGTCTTGATCCGCGGTGGACGTGTCAAAGACCTGCCCGGTGTGCGATATCACGTCATTCGCGGAACGCTGGATGCGGTCGGCGTCGACGATCGCCGTCAGAGTCGTTCCAAGTACGGCGCGAAGCGCCCGAAGGCGTAAGGGAAAAGCGCAGGAGATCCGAGACCGATGTCGAGACGTGGTGCCATTCCGAAGCGGGAGATCCTCCCGGATCCGCTCTACAACTCGCAGTTGTTGACGAAGTTCGTCAACGTGCTGATGAGAGACGGCAAGAAGTCGACTGCCGAGCACATTCTCTACCAGGCTCTGGATACGATTCAGGAGCGCACCGAAGACGACCCGATGAAGGTCTTCAAGCGCGCGATCGAGAACATCAAGCCGGCAGTCGAAGTGAAATCACGGCGCGTCGGAGGTTCGACCTACCAGGTGCCCATCGAAGTGCGGCCCAATCGCAGACTGGCACTGTCGTTTCGTTGGTTGTTGGACAGCGCTCGAAAGCGTGGCGAGAAGACGATGAAGCTGCGGTTGGCCGGCGAGTTGATGGAAGCCGCCGAGAACCGCGGCTCCGCGATCAAGAAGAAGGAAGATACGCACCGAATGGCAGAGGCGAACAAGGCGTTCGCCCATTATCGCTGGTAGGCGGCATGCGCGGTCCGGGTGGTCCCCGGCAAGCGGCGGCAGCGGTTCGACGTTGTCGCTTTACGTGCGCCAGGATGGAAACGAAGAGATCAGGACGATGGCACGGCAAGTACCTCTCGAAAGGAATCGAAACCTCGGCATCATGGCCCACATCGATGCCGGGAAGACGACGACAACCGAGCGGATTCTCTATTACACCGGAGTGAACTACAAGATCGGCGAGGTGCACGACGGCACCGCGACGATGGATTGGATGGTTCAGGAGCAAGAGCGCGGCATTACGATCACTGCCGCCGCGACGACGTGTTTCTGGAGGGACTATCGGATCAACATCATCGACACGCCCGGGCACGTGGATTTCACGGCGGAGGTGGAGCGCTCGCTGCGCGTGCTCGACGGTGCGATCGCAGTTTTTGACGCTGTTGCCGGAGTCGAGCCGCAGTCCGAGACCGTCTGGCGGCAGGCCGATCGTTACCGCGTGCCGCGAATCGCCCTCGTCAACAAGATGGACCGTGTCGGCGCGGACTTCGATCGTTGCGTCGAAATGATGCGCTCGCGCCTCGGTGCGTCGCCGGTTGTCATTCAGCTGCCGTGGGGTAAGGAAGACGGCTTTCAGGGCATCGTCGATCTCATCTCCATGCAGGCGTACCTGTACAAGGAAGAGACGCTGGGTGCCGAGTACGAGGTGACGGATGTGCCGGCGGACTTGCTGGATCGCGCCGTCGAGGCTCGAGAGCAGATGGTCGAGGCGGTTGCCGAAACCGACGACACGCTGCTCGAGAAGTACCTCTCCGGCAGCCAGGTCACGGACGACGAGATCAAGAGGGCTTTGCGGCGGGCAACCATCGCGAGCATGTTGCAGCCTGTTCTTTGCGGCAGTGCCTTCAAGAACAAGGGTGTGCAGCCTTTGCTGGACGCCGTAATCGATTATCTTCCGGCACCTGTCGACGTGCCCCCGGTCGAGGGTCTCGACTCCGAAGGGGCGACGCTGCATCGGGAGCCTTCGGACGAGGCCCCTTTCTCGGGTCTGGTCTTTAAGATCATGACCGATCCGTTTGTCGGTCAACTGGCCTACTTCAGGACCTACTCCGGTCACGTCGCCTCGGGGGACTCGGTGTTTAACATGTCCAGCGGCCGCAGCGAGCGAATCGGTCGACTGCTGAAGATGCACGCCAACAAACGCGAGGAAGTCAAGGAGCTGTGGGCGGGTGACATCGCGGCGGCCGTCGGTCTCAAGAACGTCAAGACGGGTGACACGATCTGTGACCCGAAAAGCCAGATCCTGCTCGAAGCCATGAGTTTCCCGGAACCGGTGATCGCCGTTTCCATCGAGCCCAAGACGAAGGCGGATCAAGAGAAGTTGGCGGTGGCGCTCGGCAAGCTGCAGCAGGAAGATCCGACGTTTCGCGTGCATACCGACGTCGACACGGGGCAGACATTGATTTCCGGCATGGGCGAGCTGCACCTGGAGATCATCACCGATCGCTTGCTACGGGAGTTCAACGTCGGAGCCAATGTGGGCCGCCCGCAAGTGGCCTACAAGGAGAGTCTCACGGCGGAGACCGAGGCGGAAGGTCGCTTCGTCCGCCAGTCCGGCGGCCGAGGCCAGTTCGGTCACTGCAAGATCCGTGTCCGGCCGACTGCCGAGGGAGACTTCGTATTCAACAACCAGATTAGCGGCGGTGCGATCCCGCGCGAGTTCATCAAGCCCGTCGAGCAGGGGATTCGCGAAGCGATGGAGACCGGGCCGCTGGCCGGATATCCGGTGACCGGCGTAGAGGTCGACCTCTTTGACGGCAGTTTCCACGATGTCGACTCGTCTGAGATCGCTTTCAAGATCGCCGGTTCGATGGCCTTCCAGGAGGCGTCGAAAAGAGCGAAGCCGGCGCTACTCGAGCCGGTCATGGACGTCGAAGTAGTGACGCCGGAAGACTACATGGGCGATGTCATCGGCGACATTACGTCGCGCCGGGGCCGGGTGCAGAGCATGGAGCCTCGCGGCAACGCTCAGGTGATCAAATGCTCGGTGCCGTTGTCCGAGATGTTCGGTTACGCGACTGACCTGCGGTCGCGAACGCAGGGACGGGCGACGTACACGATGCAGTTTGCAAGCTACGAGCAGGCACCGAAGACAGTTAGTGAGGAGATCGTGGCGAAGGCCGTCGGTTGATCGGCCTTTGATCCAGTCGCAGCCAGGGAGGAAAGGACATGTCGAAGGAGAAGTTTGAGCGGACGAAACCGCACGTGAACATCGGAACGATAGGTCACGTGGATCACGGGAAGACGACGTTGACGGCGGCGATCACGAAGACGTTGGCGTCGAAGGGTATGGCGTCGT
>JAOTUP010000113.1 GCA_029863825.1 Acidobacteriota bacterium
CCTGTCACTAGCCTGACGGCGGCGACAACGAGAAGATGCTGCGCGCGGTGGGTGCCGAGCTCTGCCTCGCCTGTCATGGAGCCGGCGGTGCAAAGATAGATGCAGAGGGAGGAACGATCACTCTGCTGGACAGGTTTCAAGTGAAGTCCGACGCACTGCGTGGCCAGGGATTGAGCATCCTTCAGCTCTCGGCGGATGGAAAAAACGATCATCCGGTGACCAATCATCGGGTGTTGGGAACACCGACGCGAGAGGAGCTCGCACTCGTCAAGACGTCATTCGAGGGTGAATTCACCTGCCTTACGTGTCACGATCCTCACAAAGGCCGATCGGCGCAGCTTTTCCGATGGAATGCGGAGGCCTCTGTCGACGTGTGTAAGGAATGTCATGACAAGTAGATCGTCGACCTTTGGCAAGGGATTTCGCCCCTCGTGTCTTCGCACCATTCACCTCATTGTGCTCGTCTCGGTCCTGGTCGCCGTGGCCGCCTCGGACGTGGCGGCAAAGGAGCGGAAAAAGAAAAAGGCCGCCACCGAAGACCCCTACGCGGCGTATGTGTGGCCGCCACCGCCGGACACGGGCAGGATCAAGCTCGAGGCCATCATTTCGGGTCGGGCGGATGTGGAGGCAAAGGGGTCGAGCTGGAAAAAGCGACTCATCGGTGCATCTCCGGGTGAGCGCTACGATCGCCTCGCCAAGCCGTGGGGCGTGGCCTTCGACCCTCAGGGCCGCTTGCTGGTGACGGATCAGGAAAACCGTGCGCTGATCCGGTTCGACCGCACTGGCGCGCGAATGGACGTCTTCGGGACACGCACGACGATCCGTCTCCACGAGCCGATGGGGCTGACGGTGTCCGGGGACGGCACGATTTTCGTCGCCGATGGTCTCGAGCAGAAGGTTCTGGCCTTCGATTCAGACGGCGAGCTCGTCGCCTGGTATGGCCAAGACGGCGAGCTCGTGAGCCCGACGGACGTCGCCGTCTCGCCGGACGGCACCAAGCTGTACGTCGCCGATGCCAGGGCTCATCGCGTGGCGATCTTCGATCGGACGAGCCGAAAGCTCTTGACGACTTTTGGCAGCCAAGGGAATCGGGAAGGCGAGTTCGCGTTTCCGACCTCGCTGGGTTTCGGCCCAGACGGCGACTTGTTCGTTCTCGATCAGCTGAATGCCAGGATTCAGGTCTTGAGCCCAGACGGCGAGTATGTCGACGAGTTCGGTGGCCGCGGAGTCGGCTTCGGGAATTTCGTCAGGCCGAAAGACATTGCGGTGGACGAAGCAGGTCTCATCTATGTGACCGACTTTTCGTTCAACAACTTTCAGCTGTTCGATGCCGATTTCTCGCTGTTGACCTTTATCGGCACAGGGGGACGCGAACCCGGGCAGTTCGAAGGAGCCTCGGGGATCGACGTCAAAGGCGACCGAATCGCGGTCGTCGATCAACTCGGGCGTCGCGTCGAGATCTTCCGCTTCATCGTGCCGAAGACGGCTGGCCCCGCAAGAGGCGACTCGTGACGCTTTTCTCTCTTCGAGATGCAATGCGAATCGTCGAGCGGTGCGGCACGGAACTTTCGCCCGGATTCCCATTGCGGACCAGGGTCTTCTCCCCACGATCCACCGGGCGACCCACCCAAACGGGTGGGGGACAACCTACCCCGTGGCGTCTGGCCCGCTGTGAACCGGGTCACTAGGGTCCAAGCAGAGGAAGGCCTATACTGGGGCAGTGTGTGTGGGCAAGCTTTAGACAGGTTGATGGAGGGATAGGAATAATGCGAATGAAAAGAGCACTTCTGGTCATGGCCCTTGGAGGCCTGCTCGTGAGTAGCATGGCCTTCGCGGCCGGCGTCACCGGCACGAAACACGATTTGAGCGGCACATTGACGACTGGGACGCAGATGTGCGTCTTCTGCCACACACCTCACGGTGCCAACGTCGACGCCATTCTTGCCGGCACGGCCCCGTTGTGGAATCAGGATCTGACGGCCACCGCGAGCTTCGGCGTCTACGACAGCGGCAGCTTCGATGCCACGGACATCGCCGCCATCACCAACACGGCCTATTCGACGTCGCTACTCTGTCTGTCCTGCCACGACGGCACGGTGGCGCCCGGCACGTTTTACAATGCGCCGAATCCGGCAGGGAACACTTCCTCCGAGGGCGTTATTCTGGGTGGCGCCAACCTGGGCAACAGTCTCACGACGAGCCATCCGGTGAATTTCACCTATGCGAACTCGATCACCAATGGAGACACGGGGTTGGTCGATCCCGGGCCGGCGACGTTCCTGGACTCGGCGGGGAAGGTCCAGTGCTCGTCCTGTCACGACCCCCATGACAACGCGGCAACCCCGGACGTCAACGTCGCATTCATGAGGGACACGCTGGCCGGAAGCGCGCTCTGCCTCAACTGCCACATCAAGTAGGCTCGGCCGCAGGATTTGCGGCAACGGAAATCCATGGCGGGGGCTCAAGCCCCCGCCTTTTTGTTTAGAATCGGTACCGTTGAATGGTTTGTGATTGCAGACTTGTGCTCGTCGCTTCCAGCGGAGGCCATGGCCGACGAGGGTGTTCGGGTCGCTCCCCGGAGGGGCCGGCGCGGTGTCGGACCCGATCTCCTGTTCGATATCTGGTCGTGGCCATCCACGCTCTTTGCGTTCTCCAGGCACTTCCCGTCTTTTCGCAAAGCTTTGGACAGTGGTGGTGGCAGGCATCGGTTCGCGCCGAGCAGCGGCAGACGGAGAATCGCCAGGACGGCACCGAGCTCAGGCGCTTCTCGCTGACCGGCCTGCGTCTCACTGCCGAATTGAACGGGTTCATCGTGCATCCGGCAGTGGGCTCGTTCCGCCTCGGCGTCGATACGTTGTTCTCGGACTTCGAGGACGGCCGGTTGGCCGAAAGCGAGTCTCTGGGCGGCAACTTTGAGCTCAATCTGCTGCCACGCGGCAAGTATCCCGTGCGACTCTTCGCTTCACGTTCCGAGTTCGACTACACGGTACCCGAAGGGGCCGATCCGTTCTTCACGTTGATTCGGGATCCGGCGCGGCAGGACCGCTGGGGCGGTGCGGTGCGGGTGGCGCGAGGCGCGCTCAGGGGCGTGCAAGTGAGCGCCGAGAGTCTCAGGACCGACTACCTCGACCCCGACGCTCGTCAAGGGCGCCACGACACACAGGCATTTCAATGGAGCCGAGCCAGTGGAGCGTTCCGGCACCATTTCCGCCTTGCGCGACGACGACAGATCTTCGGCACGCAGGATCTCGACCGCGAGAACCTGGCAGCGTATTTGGATGAGAAGGGAGTCCTGGGCAAGAACTGGACATGGTTGTTCAATGGCTCCGGAGTGCAGCGTTCGATTCGCACCGGTGTCGTCGAGCGCGATATCGACGACTACGGGGTTTTCGGTCGCTTTTACCGCCCAGTTCGGGATGAGGATCGCCTGGAGTTTTCCGCCGAAGCCGATGTGACGCGCCTCGACGCGAACGACCCCATCCAGAGGTACGGCGCGCTGGCGCGGTACCGACGGCAACAGACCGAGCGGCTCCAGGTCGGGCCGTTCGTTCGCTTCGTGCAGCAGGAGTTCGGTTCCGGCTCACTGAGCTCGTCGCGGGCCGGTCTGTGGGTGAATTGGGCCGACAAAACACGTGCTGTCGACAAGGTGTTTACGCTCACCTCGAGCTTTGGCTCCCTGAGCCAGAGCGGTTTCGGCGACGACAGGCGGCAGAGCAACCTGAATGTCTACTTCACCGGAACCGTCGGCCACGGTGACTTGGGCCGGTTGAGAAAGGAGTACGAGGTCGATTTGGCGAGAAATGAGCTGAGCTCGCAGCGGAGCGCGACGTCGCTCGATCCGCAGAACTTCGAGCTGGTTCGAGCTGTCGGTGAGCAAGATCTGGCGCGAGCCAGGATGACGTTGACCCGTCGTCTCGACTCTCGCTCCTCGAGCCTGTGGCTCGACTGGACGCGGCTCGATGCGCGCGACGCGCTTCTGGGCGGCGACTTCACCTCAGACGCGCTGACCGCGAACGGGAGTCGCGCGACTGCCCGCTTCGACGCTCAGGCCAATGTCGGGTCGACGCGAGTGAAACGCGAGATGCTGTCCAGCGAGGAGATACGATTCGTCGGCGCCAGTGCCGGCTGGCGGCCGCGCCGCGGCCTCGATCTTCGCGCTCTCTACCGTCAGGACCGGCAGACCTCGCTCCTCGTGCCGACCCTCGATGGGCATCTGGCGGAGATCCGCATGACCGTGCGCGTCGGGCTGCTCGAGCTCGACGCCAGGATCTTCGAGTCTGAGAGGCGGGTGGATGGCGGCCCGACGCGCGAGAACCGAGGTTTCAGCTGGTCGCTTCGACGACGCGCAGCCGGCCTGCTTCCGATCATCAGCGCGCCCGAGCGGACAGGGGTGATTCGCTGAACCGAGTACGTGCAGCCGGGCGGTCCGGGAAGAGACGATTTGCCGCCATTCATCACATCGCAGGTCTTCTCGTGAGAACACCGCGGCGAGTGCTTTTCGTCGCGGCGTTCCTGGCCGTCGTAGGGACTGGCTACCAGGTGGTCGGGTCGTCGGAAGCCGGCACAGGGGAACCGGAAGAGACAACCGCCGGAGTGCGGCTGGAGAAGGTGATCAGGACCAAGGGTGACCTCGGTCGTGGTCGCTGGCTGCGCCGCCTCACCGGTCGCCGCGACCCCGAGCTGTTCGACCGTCCGTATGGCGTGGTCTGGATGGGTGAGGATCTCGTGGTCACTGATCCAGGGGCGCGGAAGGTGGTGAGGATTGCAGCGAGCGGCGGCATCACCATGACATCGGCAGATCTCTTTCGCAGCCCTATCGGCATTGCGACATGTCCCTCGGGCATCGTCGTCAGCGACTCGGCGAGCGGCAGAGTCGGGCTTCTCGACGAGGACCTTCGATTGCGACGCTGGATAGCTGAAGATCTCGACCGTCCCACTGGCGTTGCTTGCCGCGGTGAGCGGATCTTCGTCGTCGAGACCGGTCGCCATCGGGTCGTCGCCTTCGAGCCGGTCGGCTGGATAGCGCCTATCGAGCCGCGGCGCCGCTCGGTAGTAGAGGCAGACGGTCTCTTCCTGATTCCGACCGCGGACGGTCAGGAAGTGCTGGTTCTGGACGAGGATCACATCGTTCGCATCCTCGGGCGTCGGGGATCGGCGGCGGGAGAGTTCAACTTCCCGACGACGCTGACGCTGGGCATGGGATCGTTGTGGATCGGCGATTCGCTCAACTTTAGATTGCAGCGTTTCGATCCCGATTCCGGAGAATTCGACGGCAGCTTCGGGCGCATCGGTGACGCCGCCGGCGAGATGCCGCGGCTCAAGGGCCTGGCGGTCGACAACGGCGACAGGATCTGGGTGACCGATGCCTACCTGGACCAGATCGCGCTGTACGAGGAAGACGGTCGATTCCTGAGCTCTCTCGGCGGCCATGGTGCAGGTCCTCTCGAGTTCTCCTTCCCGGCCGGTATCGCGGCGCATGCCGACGGGCGAGTGGCAATTGTCGACTCGCTGAATCGACGCCTTCAGATCGTACGGTTGGCAGGGGCACCGGCTAACACCGGCAGGAGAGGCTCATGACGATCGGTGGCGACTGCCGCCTGCGGTCTCGCAGACGACGGACTGCGCTGACGTGGGTCATGAGGAGCCTGGTCGTCGCCGTCGGAGCGCTCATGGCCACCAGCACCTTCAGCCAGCAGGAGAGTGTCGTCGGCACGTTGCACAATCTCTCGATCTCCGGACCGGGCGAGATTCGCGCGGTCAGCGAGACACAGGTGTGCAAGTTCTGCCATGTCCCACACAACGCGGAAGTCCCGGCCCCGCTGTGGGGGCACGCCCTGTCGAGCGCGCGCTACGATTTGCCCGAGCTGCGCGCCAGCGGCACCGCTCAACAGACACCGCAGCCCGACGGAAGCTCGCGACTGTGTCTGTCGTGTCACGACGGAACCATCGCCCTTGGTGACATCGCGGGCGAGCCGGTGCCGGTGCAGATGACAGGCGCTAGCCGTCTGCACCCAGGGAACAAGGGCTTCATCGGCACTGATCTAACAGGAAGTCATCCGGTGTCGTTTGTGGTTCCCGACGGCGATCGAATCCGCGACATGACTGCCGAGTCCGACATGGGATTGAACTCCCTGGCCGCTATCGAGGCAGATCCCGAGGTGCGACTCGACATCGACGGCAAGATGCAGTGCACGACCTGTCATGATCCGCACGCGGATCGTTTTTATGTCGAGGGACGTGTGCCGAGGTTTTGGGTCAAGAGTTCTGTGGATGAGGTGTGTCTGACATGTCACGTGCCGCTTTGAGAGTGGTGACGGCCGGCGCGTTTTGGCTCGCTGGTGCGACAATGTGCCTGGCTGTGGATCCTCATCTCGACCGCAGCATCGTCGAGGGCGGGTGTGCGTCCTGCCACGAAGGCCACGGCGTCTCACGCTCGCCGATGCTTCCGGCCCCGCAGGTCGATGTCTGCCTGTCTTGTCACGGCTCGCAGGTGGCGATTGATCTTTCGGTGAGTACCGGCCGACTCGCCGCAGACGTTAGGCCTTCGCTTCTTTCAAGCGTTTTGGCACAGCCGTTCACTCATCCGCTGAGCCGCGGGGCGTTTTCTCGACGCGAGCCCGATTCGGTTACCTGTACGTCTTGTCATAGTGCTCATCGCGGGAGTCGGGAGATTGCGGATTCGGGTCGCGAAAGTGGACGGCAGAAGCTGTCGACGCGCGATGCGGTGCGCCTC
>JAOTUP010000114.1 GCA_029863825.1 Acidobacteriota bacterium
GCTCGAGGATCTGTTGCGCATCCGATGCAATGCACATCACCCCTGAAGCCTCGGCGTAGTGAAGACGGCGAACGCCAAGCGCATCCCGGGCGCAAAAGAGCCGTCCTTTCGTTTCGTCCCAGATCGCAAAGGCAAAATCACCAACGAGGAGTCGCGGACAGTCGTCGCCCCACTGCAGAAAGGCAGCGAGAATGATCTCGGCATCCGTTGGCGCGGGTTGCGGAGCGGGATCGCCGAAAAGCTGCGCAATCAACAACTTCCGGTTGTCCAGCCGAGCGTCCGCCACGAGACACAGCTTTCCTCCACGAACGGCCAATGGCTGACGCTCGCGCTCCTCCTCGGAAGTGGAATGGAGGGCCAAATGGGCGAAGCCGGCTCGGCCCCCCACCCACGTGCGGATGCCGTCCGGAGCGCGGTACGGAGATGCCGAGGCCATCCTGCTGAGAAGCTGCCGATCAACCGGCCGGCCGGAAAACTCGACGACGCCGCAGAGGCCGCTCATCGGTCAGGCGCCGGTGCGGCTGAGCGGCGGAAAACGCTCATCGACGTTCTCGGCCTCGCCTATCGGCCGGCCTTCGATCTCGACCCATGCGTGCGCGGCCACACCCCGGGCCTCGCGCCTCGCCCCGATCTGCAGTGCACAGTCGACTCCGGACCGTCGCAGCAGCCCCTCCAGCACCATGGCCCGCGGCAGACACCGGATCGGCCAGAGATGCTGTCGGCTCGCGATTTCAACGAGCCGGGAGAGGCGTTCCGGCTCGACGTCGAGGTCGGGCACACTCGGCTCTTTCCCCACCACCACTCCGAGAGCCTTTTTCGCACTCTCGAAAGAAGCGGCTCGCAGGCACACATCTACCAGCGGCAAGAGGCACCAGGCCTGGACGAGCGTCTTCTTCTCATCCCGGCTGAGTCGGCGGAAACGCTGCCACCGCCCCTTCCTCATCGACCGATCACGCTGATCAGTTCGCGGTCCCGGAGAAGCTCGAGAAAACGACCCAGATCGATCTCGAGTCGCTCGCGCGGCGCCTCGTAGCGCTCTGCCAGACCATCCAGCACAGCCTCGACGGTCCGATGGCCCGCCAAGAGGCCCCAGATCGCCGTCCCCACCTCGTCGAGTCCGAAGTACTTCCCTGTCTGAAGATTCAGCAGCACTGCTTCGCCGTGGATCTCTCGGAAGATCACGTCTTCCGCAATCGAGATTGTCGAGTCAGAATCAATCTCACAGGTCATCTGCTCAAACCGGCCTCACGAGTGCTACGCCTCCGCGATCCTGCTGCAGCGGATGGAAGCGACCCTGGCATCCTGTCGCAGTCTGTGCAACGAACCAACGAAACCAGGCACCAGAGACTCGCCCTTCCAAGGGGTTGCGCGTCGACGAGACACTATCAAAAGGAATGCGGGGCCGGATGGAACCGACCCCGCATCTGGCATCCCCATGGAGTTCTCGCTGTTGGCGCCTACCGCTCAGTTCTGGAAGGCTCTGACCACGAGACTGCCGAACTGGTCGCCAACGTTGAAGGGCTGCGAACAGGAAGTATGAACCCCGATCTCTTGCAGAACCTGCCCACCCTGGCGTAGCTCTATGCGAGTCGCCGGAAACATTTGCTTTTCGGTCGTGCTCGAGATTGTGACTCGATCACCGATCTCGAGGATTTCTTGGCTCGGCGTCACCCGGAATCGCTCCGACTTCTTCATCACGAACAGCTGGACCGGTTCGTCGAGGAAGAGCGAACCGTTACAGTAGTAGTCACCCTTGGTTCCCGGTCGCCCACCCTGGTCATTCCGGCTTGCGTTTGGATCGTCACAGGAATGACCCGTGTACTCGAAGGCCACCGCAAAGGGCCGACCGATGTCGCACGACCCCGATGCGTACCCAAAGTCGTAGGTCAGAACGTTTGCATCCACGAGAACGTTTGTCTGCCTCGGACTCGGCGTCGTCGCAAAAAGATCGGCCAGCTGACCACCTCGGTTGTAGCCGAAGCTCTCGTTGGCAATGGCCATATCGACGATCTCAACGCGAAACTCGCCGGCCACGGCCGGTGCGGTCGTCGGCAGGAGCGTGTCGAGCACACGACCCTGATCGGTGATCACCATCGTGTACTCACCGGGTAGGAGAGACGAAAACGAGAAGCTTCCGTCGGCGGCGGTCGAAGTCGACGCCACTACACCACCTCTCTCATCGAGCAAGGTGACCGTGACGCCAGCCAGGCCCGCCTCCCCCGCGTCGAACTGACCATCCCGATCAGTGTCGAACCAGACCGCATCGCTCAGCGAGTAGACGTCGTCCGTGTCGTATCCGAAGTCGGCCTCGAGATACGCGTCTCCGGCGCCCACCGAGATTGGCCCGTCAACTATCGGCGTCGTGGCCGTCAGCCCGTCCAGGGCCATGAAGGCATCGGTCACCGCCACCCAGTAGTCGCCGCCCGGCGTCACGTCGGTGAAAAGGTAGAAGCCGCCGATCGTCGTCTTGCTGGCCACCAGCGTGTCGGCCGCGCCTCCCAGCCCGTCGCCCCCGCCATCGAGGAGATTCACCGTCACGAAGCCGATCCCCGGCTCGCCGGCATCCTGGACTCCGTCATCGTCGACATCCAGCCACACGCGGTCGCCAATCACCGCCGTTCCGGCAGCAGCCGTGTAGCCGAAGTCCAGATCGGCCCAGATCTGATCCGAAGAGATTGTTCGAACGTCGCTGGGGTCGTCACCTCCCGAGAGCACCAGGCCACCGGGGAGCGTCGCGTCCACCACTGCAGTGTAGTAGTCGCCCGGCGGCAGGTCGGTGAACCAGTATTCGCCGTTCTCGTCGGTGCTGACCGACCCGAGCAACACGTCATCGCCACCGCCCGGCGACCCGTCGGCACCGGCCTCGAACAGCCTCACCTCGACGCTCGGAATCCCCGGCTCGCCGCTATCCTGGAAGCCGTTGCCATTGACGTCCAGCCACACTCGGTTGCCGACTGCGCCACCTGGAGCCGCGGCCGCAAAGTTCTCAGGATCGACTTCAACTGTGAATGTCCCGGGATTGACAGAGAATCCGTAGAACCCGTCGCTATTCGTCACTGCCGAGCCCAACTTGTTGGCATCGACATCATAGAGGTTGACAAGAACGCCGGCGAGACCCGGCTCGCCATCGGTATTTCCGGCATCCCCGCCAACTCCATCGCTGTCGAGATCCAGCCACACGCGATCTCCGGCGAGGAGCGCGCCCGGCGGGCAGAGTGACTGACCGGCCGGAGTCGTCCCGCAGACCGTCCCCTGATAGAACCAGGCATTGAGGTTGTTCATGTCCATACCGTTGATGCGCACTTCGTAGATACCCACCGGGATCTCGTCGACACAGTGATCGGCGGCACTCGGACAGTCTGCGGGATCAATCGAGATCCGAAAACGTTCGTACTCCCGGTTGCCGGACGGATTCTCGTTGGGAAAGACACGGCCATCGGGAAAAACCACGTCATATCGAACGCTCGGCGCTCGCAGGTTGTATTTGCCGTTCCCTCCGGCGGCAGCAGGATTGAAATCATCATTGGGACTCGACGTTAGGCCCGGCTTGTTCCCCACGGCCACACCTTCGGGCACGGCGCTCGGTGCAAAGAACGGCGGAGTGACGAATGGAACGATCTCGTTCGGCGTGTCGGCGTCGTCCGTATCCTGGTCGGTGCCGTCCCACTTGCCGCGATCCAGATCGCCGTCCCAGATCACCAGCTCATCGGTCGGTGCCGTCACGTTGAGATTGAATCGAAACGTCCCGTCGTACGTCGTTCCCAGGAGTTCGGGGTAGTTCGGGTAGACAATCTCTTGATCCGATTCCGCTCCGGCGGGCAGAAGAGGACTCCCCGGTCTCGACACGTAGGTGGCGATAAACGAGAACGGCTGGTCGACGAGGCCGAGGTAGACGATCGAGTCGACCTTGACCTTGAAGGCGTTCTGCGCATCGAAGTCACTCGGGTTGTTGAGCACGATGTTCAACTTGAAGAAGTAGTTGCCGCTCGGCGACTGGTAGGCCGCCACCTCGGACTCCGACACCGTGAACTCGAACCAGTCATTGTCCGGCATCTCGGTGCTCGAAAACTGAAAACCAGGCACCGGTACCAGAATGGAACCGTCACCAAGCGCATCGACAAGCAGCGTATAGGTCGCGGTCACGCCAAAGCCGTTGATGTCCCAATGCAGGGGGTTGAGCTTCATGTCGCCGTCGAAAATGCTGACCGTCATCGTTTCGAAGCCCGGCTCCGCAGCAAATCCCACATTCAAGGGCTGGTCTTCGAGCGTCGCCAGGGCCTTGCCACCCGTGAGCACCAGAAAGCGGCCGTCTCTCTCCTCGCAGCTCGGGAAACAGGCTACCTGGCCCTCGACCGGTGCGGCGTAGAACGCCCCGGCTCCGAGAGCCAGGATCATTGTCAACAACATCGTGTTCTTGCATGTCTTCATGGTCGTTACTCCTCTGATCGCACTCTTCAATCGAGTCAGCCCGCCTGGGCTTCGGCGTCGATGTCAGTGTCGTTGTCTTCTGCCGCGGCGCGGCCGGCGGCTTCCGCCTCGTGGGAGAGCACTTCGCCGACTCGCTTCGGATCTCCGAGATACAGCTCTTCGCCGGTCTGGAGATTGCGCATATAAACCCGCGTGGGTCCTTCACCTTCCGCCTGCGGCTCGCGCCACATGCGCACGAGAAACGAAGAGGACTCCCCGCCGCGTGATTCTCTTCGACCGGAACTGGTTTCCTTGGTCACTGCTGTCTCTCCTCGTCGTCTCTCTACTGATTCGGTTCGCTTTCCGTTTCCCTCGGCCCCTTACCCAACCCCCTCGACATGCACAGTTATACGGGCACACCGTCAGGAGACCGTCAGGAAGTCGCCTTACAGAGTGGATGACTCGACGTATACATACATCTCTATGGGTTGACACTCCCTCGACAATCCCCGGGCGCCTCTCTACCATTAGGCCTATGAATCCGCGGCCTCGGCAAGGCAATACTCAGGACGAGAGACACGGGGTTTCCCCTTGAGTCGGCTGGAGTTGCGACTGCTCGGGGGCTTCGAAGCGCGCCTGGACGACGTTACACTGGCCGGATTCGAGTCGCAGAAGGCTCGCGCGCTGTTGGCGTACCTGAGTCTGCACCGCACCCAGGCTCTGGATCGCGACTTTCTGGCCGGTCTCCTGTGGGGCGAGCGCAGCGACGAGTCGGCGCGGCGCAATCTCCGCCAGGCGCTCTACAGCATTCGCACCGCACTGTCCGCCGGCGCCGAAGACGCGGCTCCACTGCTACTCGGCGAGCAGCGGCAGCTGCGCCTCAATCCCGACGTCGAGTGCTGGACGGATGTCCAGGCATTCGAGCAGGCATATGCGGCAGGATCGAGCGACTCCGGACCCGATCCCCGCGAGCTCAGCACCGCGGCCGGCCTCTACAAGGGCGACTTCCTCGCCGGATTCTTCCTCCGCGACAGCCCCGGCTTCGAAGACTGGCTGATCTCGCGCCAGGAGGAGCTGCGGGAGGAGGCCGTCGAGGTATTCCGCACACTGGTCTCCGTCTACCTCGCGCGCGGAGAACACCGCTATGGCATCCGCTACGCCAGACGTCTGCTGTCCGTGGATCCGCTGTCGGAGGAGGCGCACCGCCAGCTGATGCGTCTTTACGCGATGGCGGGCCGCCGGCCGCGTGCCCTGGCTCAGTACGAGCACTTGCTGAATCTGCTTCACGACGAGCTCGGCGTGGCGCCGATGGAGGAGACCACCGCACTCTATCGCTCCATCCTGCTCACCGACCGATCTCTCGAGGAAGCCCAGGACGAAGCCGAGCCGCCGGCGCCGCTTATCCCACTGGTGGGGAGAAGCGCCGAGTTTGCGTTTCTGCAACGAGAGTGGGAGCAGGTTCTGGCGGGCCACGGCCGGGTCACATCGGTGGTCGGTGAAGCCGGCATCGGCAAGAGCAGACTCGTCAAGTCCTTTGTCGATAGCGCTACGTCCAAGCGCGAAGCGATCGTGCTCCGCGGAAGCTGTCACGAAGCTCGCGCCATTGCCGCCTACAGGCCGATCACCGAGCTCGTGGGCGGAGCTCTCAACGAGATCCTGCCCGACGAGGATGTGACCGATACCGTTCTCGAGAGTCCTTACGTCGAAGCGCTGCAGCAACTCGCTGCGGCGGCGGGGCAAGCCCATTTTGATCAGTCCCTCGGGGTTCCCAGCGCTACCACCACACCGTCGCGGTTGGCCATGGGGCTTCTCCAGCTGATCGGTCTTCTCTGCAACCCACGAGGCGGCGGCGCGCGGCCGATGATCGTCTTGCTGGAAGACCTCCAGTGGGCGGATTCGGCGTCCCTCGCCGTCATCGGCATTCTGAGCGAGCAAATCACCAGTCGCTCGGTGTGGATGCTTCTGACCACTCGCGACGGCCTCAGCGGTGGGCCAGACGACCCGCCAGAGCACGAGCAGCTCGTCCTCGGCAGGCTGGCGGAGGCCGAGGTGGAAGAGATCTCGAGCTCGCTGGTCGAGCTGGCGAGCATCCCCGTCCTCACCCAATTCCTGTTACAACGCAGCGAGGGTCTACCGCTCAAGCTCGCCGAGCTGGTGAACCTGTTGTGGGACGAGGGCAAGCTCCATCCGCGCAGCCCCGGCGCCTGGGAGCTGCGGGCCGACCCCAGCGTCGCTGGCGAGACCGAGCTCTCCCTGCCGGAGCTCATCCAGCGTCGCATCAGAGCGCTGCCGACGTCAGCCAGGCGCCTTCTGGCGATGGCGGC
>JAOTUP010000115.1 GCA_029863825.1 Acidobacteriota bacterium
CAGTTGGTGGGTCCTTTGGCGACCGCCGTTGCTCTCGATCTCTTTGTTCTCCCTGCGGCGGGGAAGCCTGAGCGCGTGTCGGCGGTGAGTGCTCGAGTCGCCTTCGAGATCGAAACTCGCGGCATGGTGGTCGAGCCGCAGACCGGGATCGCCGCGGCTGGACTCGTCTACCTCACGGCGCTCGTTGCGAGCTTCCTGGTGCTCTATCTGCAGAGCTACTTGATGCAGATCATGGGCCAGTTCGTGATGTTCGACCTGCGGCGCGAGGTTTTCTCGCACCTGCAACGCCTGCCAGTGTCGTATTTCGACCGTCGACCGATTGGTCGGCTCGTGACGCGAGTCACCAATGACGTCGATGCACTCAACGAACTATTTACCGCCGGTCTCGTGTCGGTATTCGGAGACGTTGTTCTGCTGGCAGGTATCGTCGCCGTCCTCTTTTGGTTCAGTTGGAAGCTGGCCCTGGTGACGTTCGCCATACTTCCGCTGCTGACGCTGCTGACGTTGTGGTTCAAGATCCGGGCACGGCAGAGCTACCGTGAGGTGAGAACGAAACTGGCGGCGATCAACTCGTTTCTTCAGGAGCACATCACCGGCATGTCGGTTGTTCAGCTCTTCGGCCGGGAGCGCAGCGCCTTCGACGGCTTTTCCCAGGTCAATCGGGAGCATCGCGACGCCAACGTGCGGGCGATCTTCTACTACGCGGTCTACTATCCTGCGGTCGAGCTCGTCACTGCTCTCGGCATCGGGCTCGTCCTCTGGTACGGAGGCGGCCGCGTCGTGGCCGGAGCGCTGTCGCTCGGAGCACTGGTGGCTTTTCTGCAGTATGCCCAGCGCTTCTACCAGCCGCTGGCCGATCTGTCGGAGAAATACAACATCCTGCAGGCCGCGATGGCCGCTTCGGAGCGGATCTTCGGCTTGATCGACCGCGAGATCGAGATTGCCTCGCCCGCAGATTCCTTTCGCCCGGCCCAAATGCAAGGACGCGTCGAGATGTCTCACGTGACATTCGCGTATCGGCGCGGCCAGCCGGTGCTGCGAGATGTCTCCTTTCGCATGGCAGCGGGTGAGATGGTGGCCGTTGTCGGGCATACCGGAGCCGGGAAGAGTACGCTCGTCAGTCTCATCCAGCGTTTCTACGACGTTGACGAGGGCCAGGTCATGATCGACGGAGTCGACGTTCGCCGATGGGATCTGAGCGTGTTGCGTCGTTCCCTGGGCTTAGTACTGCAGGACGTATTCCTATTCTCGGGCAATGTGCGGGAGAACATCCGGCTGGGTGACCGGTCCATCGGCGAAGACAGGCTGCGTTGGGCCGCGCGAGAGGTCCACGCGCTGGAGTTCATCGAGCGGCTACCGGGTGGTTTCGACGCCGTCGTGAGAGAGCGCGGTGCTGGGTTCTCGGTCGGCCAGAAGCAGCTCTTGGCTTTCGCTCGCGCCTTGGCGTTCGATCCCGGAATCCTCATTCTCGATGAGGCGACGTCGTCGATCGACTCCGAGACCGAACGGTTGATCCAGTTGGGACTCGAGCGATTACTTGCCGGCAGATCGAGTCTCGTCATCGCTCACCGCTTGTCGACAATCAAGCGGGCGGATCGTATTCTCGTCCTCCACAAAGGCGAGCTGAGAGAACAGGGCACGCACGCGGAGCTGCTCGAGCTTCAGGGGATCTACCAACGGCTCTACCAGTTGCAATACGACGGACAGCTCGCGCCCGGCGAATGGGACTCCACGGGGGCGGCACAGTCGGAGAGCACGCCGTCGCTCTAGTCGGCTGCGGCTCCGAACACGATCACTGAGGAGCTGCGGATCCGGTGCTGTCGGTGAAGGCCTCGATCTCCCCCAACAGAGCCATGAGTTGCTGAACCCGCTTGTCGGATTCGCCGGTGGGATAGGTGAAGGTGATTGTCAAGAGTCGATTGGCCCCTGGGTGGAGAGCAAAGACGCGCGTCTCTTCCACCACGCCGGTAGCCGTCGGATAGCTGCCGCGGGCGGTGAAGGCTGTGCCAATGGGCGTTCCGAGCTCGCGGTTACCGAAATAGGTGGTGCCGGGCGTTGATTCGTACCATGCTTTGCGAGACTTCGTCGCCTCGACGAGGTTGACGCCGGAGCTTTCCTCGGGGCCGGCAGCGATGACCGCTGTTCCGGCGCCGTCAGGCCCGGGGGCAGTGAGCTCGATCGTGTCGCCGTCGGCGCTGACAACTTCGAAATCGTCGGGTAAGGCAGCGATTGCGACGCCGAGCGTCGCGTTCTCGACCCGCTCGGGCTCAGGGAGTGCGCCGGGTCGACATGCAGCGATGAGGATGAGTAGGGTCGACAGAGGGAGCAGGCGTTGTCGAATCATCGGTGTGTCCTCGCGAACAGAGAATCCGGTGGTCCAGTGTACCGAATGCGCCAGCCGAGATCGAACGGGTTACGAGCGCCGTCCGGCCCCTCTGGGTGAGTGCGACGACGCTCTAGATGAGCGCAAATGAGCGACGGCTTTCGTGGCGTTCGCGCGGTTGGTGTCTCTGCGTCCGGTTCCCGTCAGGGCGGAGCTCTGCGCGCTACGGCAGAGCGTCGACAACACCCCCGGCAGCTGGACCGCGGGGATCCCCGGCGGCCTCGAAGTGCCCGTCTGCGAGTCGTCTCGCGACGTTGACCTTGGCGGTCGTCTCACTGACTTCGACGACGTGTCCGAGAGCTTCGAGGCGCATTCTGGTCTCCGGTGACAGAGCGTCGGGCTCGATAGAGATGACGTCCGGAAGCCACTGGTGATGCAGCCGCGGGCGGTCGACCGCGCTCTGCAGGTCGTCGCCGTCGACGAGAAGATTGAGCAGCACTTGAACAACTGCGGTGGGTATGCGCGAGCCACCCCGCCCGCCGAGAGCGACGATCTCGCCATCGTTCCAGCCGATCGTCGGGCTCATGGACGACAGCATGCGACGACCGGGTGCAACTTGGTTGGCCGCACCCTGGACCAGGCCGTAGAGATTGGGCCGTCCCGGCGCGGTGGAGAAGTCGTCCATCTCGTTGTTGAGAAAGAACCCACCACCGGGAATCCACAGTCCGCAGCCAAACGTTCCGTTGAGGGTCGTCGTCAACGCGACGACGTTGCCATGGCGATCGATGACCGAAAGGTGAACCGTCTCGTTCGGCTCGGCGATGATTTCAATCGGTGGGGCGTGGATCCGAGTCGATTGTGTGGCGCGGTCGGGATCGACGGTCGATGCGAGGTGATCCAATCGGTTGGGGTCGAGGAGCGCCGTCGGTGTGGTCTTGGTCGACGCTGGGTCGCCGAGACCGACGCGGTCGGCGAAGATCCGACGCCAGGTTTCGGCCAGCAGGTGTCCCCGCTCGGAACCGAAGCGAGGGTGCGTCGCCCACTTCAGGCGGTCGAGCGATTCGAGTGCGGCCGCGACGAGGTAGCCGCCCGAGGAGGGAAGATCCATGGCGGCGAATTTCCAGCCGTGACTCTCGAACTCGAGAGGCCGTCGCCATTCGGGTTCATAGGCAGCGAGGTCTGCAGCGGAGAGAATGCCTCCGTAGCGTTTTACGAGTGTGAGCATCTCCGTCATGAGCGATCCGCTGGTGAACGCTTCCGGACCGCGTTTGGCGTAGGCGCGCAGCGTCCTGGCGAGCGCCGGTAAGCGGATCCGGGAGCCGGCGGCCGGGACGTTGTCGTTGGGGAGCCACTGGTCGGCGGTCTCGGAAAAGCGCTCCAACAGCTGGCGCTCGCTGTCGATGGTCGCGGCGAGTCGTCGAGTCACCGAGAATCCCGTCTCCGCGAGTTCCACAGCCGGCGCTACGACGTCGCTCCAAGGAAGCGATCCGTAGCGGTGATGAAGCTCGTGCAGGCCGGCGGGCGTACCCGGGACACCGGCGGCGAGAGGACCGACGAGAGAGGCGTCGGCGATTGGCTCCCCTGACGCGTCCAGGAACATGGTGCGGTGAGATGCCCCCGGGGCGGTCTCACGAAAGTCGAGACTGCTGATGTCGTCACCGAAGCGCAGCAGGGCGAACCCTCCACCTCCCAGGTTGCCGGCTTGCGGATGAACAACGGTCATAGCGAGGGCGGTTGCGACCGCGGCGTCGGCAGCGTTGCCGCCGCGGCGGAGAACCCCGAGACCGACTTCGGTCGACGCACGCTCCGCCGACACGACGGCTCCGCCGCCGCCTCTGACCGCCGGTGTGGAAGCTGCGGGGAGAGGAGCCGATGGAGTCAGGATGAAGGCGAGAAACCCAACGAGGGCTCCCGTTCTCGACCAGGCCATGGGTGGAATCATCACGTCGCTCAATCTTCGCGCAGGAAGTCTTCGAGAAGCTGGCGGGCGATCTCCATGAAGTCGTGCTCGGTGACGATGCCGGCCAGGCGGTTGGCACTGTCGACGACAGGTAGGCAGCTGATGCGGTGGATCCTCATCAGTCTGATCGCCTCCAAGGTGGGTGTCTCAGGGCGGACGGTGATGACGTTGGTATTCATGATCTCGCTGACCGGTTTTGCCGTCGTCGCCTGTCCCTCTAGGGTTTCACTGACGAGGCGAAGGAGTGCTCGATGGGAAACCAGGCCGACGAGTCGGTGTTCTTCGTCCTCGACCGGGACATGGCGAATGTGCTGCCAGTTCATTACGTAGGCCGCCATGTCCACGAGTTCGTCTCGGTTCACCGTAAACAGATCCGTGGTCATGATCTGATCGATTCTGAGGTAGTGCTTGCGTTGATCTCCAGCATCGGCCGGGGTCGCCAGCGACCAGGTGTGCACGGGCTCGCCCGTCGACTCTCGCTGCATGCTTGCGGCAACGAGCGTAGCTAGGCTCTTGGAGCGAGTGCATTTCTGACGCAGCTCGTCGTATGAGCGAATGATCCACTTGGCTCCGGTCTGAAAGCTGTCGACCCGGCCCTCGATGACCGCCAGGTAGCGGTCTATATCCGCCTCGTCGATTCCCAAGGACTTCAGTCCTTGGCGAGCCAGCGGAGCCAGCACGTCGAGAATCAGTTTTTGCGCCGGGAGCTGAGGCTGACCGGGCCAGTGGAACTGCGCGCCAAGGCCGAGGCGCGCAGCGCGCACGAAATTCTCGCGCGCCTGCTCGAACTCCATCACTCGCGTGATGTCCTCGTAGGAATCGCCAACGCCGCTCATCAAGCCGAACCAGAAGGCAGCGTTCGCCATCTCGTCGAGCACAGTCGGACCGGCCGGCAAAACTCGGTTCTCGATCCGCAGGTGCGGCTTGCCTTTGGAGACGCCATAGCAGGGTCTGTTCCAGCGATAGACCGTACCGTTGTGCAGGCGAAGGGCGCGCAATTCGGGCGCCCTTCCTTCTTGCAGGCAGGACAGAGGATCCTCGTCGACGTCGGTGCTCATGATGACTTTGAACCTGGCCAGATCCTCCTGGAAGATCTCGAGCGCCGATTCGGCCACCCAGGCGCGCCCGAAGCTCACTCGCGGACTCATGTCGCGCAGGTGAGCCGATGGTGCGCGGGTATCGATCGACTGCTGGAACAAAGCGATTCGGGTCTCTCGCCACAGGCTGCGACCGAAAAGCAGCGGCGAATTCGTGGCCGCGGCTAGCACCGGAGCGGCGACCGCCTGGGCGATGTTGTAGCGCGTGGCGAAGCGTTCGGGGGCGACCTGGAAATGGATCTGGAAACTGGTGTTGCAGGCTTCGAGCATGACGTTGTCGTGTTCGATCAGCAGTTCATCGCGACCCTTGATTCGAAAGTCGTAGTTGCGTCCTCTCAGTCGAGTCATCGCCTCGTTGAGCTGGAAGTAGCGCGGTACCGGCGTCATGTTGTCGAGAGTGAGATCCGACTTGTCGAGCGTTGGGAGGATGCCGGTGAGAACGACCGACGCGCCGGACCGCGCCGCCGACTGTCGAGCGACGCCGATGTACCGCTCTATTTCGTCTTCCATCTGTCGCAGGCAGCCGCTGGCCAGGTCGACCGGATCGAGATTGAACTCGATGTTGAATTTCCCGAGCTCGGTCGTGAAATGTGGGTCATCGATGCGCTCGAGGACTTCGAGGTTGACCATCGCCGGCCGCCAGTCCTCGTCGACGAGAGCCAGCTCCTGCTCGGCGCCCAGTCGCGTGACGCCGGATTCGATGACGTTGTCGGCGAGCATCCTCTCCAGCGCGTGGAGATCGGCCAGGAGCTTGCGCGTGAACTCGCGCAGCTCAGCGGAATCGCTCCCGTGCTTGATCGTCTGCTCGCCCATGCCGTCGGCTCAACCGGCCGCGGCACGACCCATCGCAGCCGGCTTCATGCTGAAGGATTGCTCCCGAGCCGATCTTACCGCGATCGCCGGCACGAGTTCGTCCCGCCTCTGACGGAGAGGGCAGCGAGGGTGGGTGCGGGGACCGCAGGCGTCGCTCGCTCGGCGCACGAGGCGGCCGCGGCCCACGGCCGTGTCGGGTGCCCTCACGTCCAGTCGTTGGGCTGGACGTGCGTCGATTCAGAGCAGGGCACGAACGGATGAAAGCGCGGGAAGTGGCCTCCGAGGGAGTCGTGTTGGGGGCTACCGCGATCCGCTCATTCCCGGCGTCCGCAAGTAGCCCAAGAGGTTACTGCAGAGTGTTGCTCCGGCTCCATGCGCCGGCCACGAGGAGTATGGCTAGGCGAGCTGTTTCAGCTCGGAGACGATCTCCTGCAGAATCTGCTTGGCGTCGCCGAAGACCATCATCGTGTTGGGGCGCTCGAAAAGGCCGTTCTTGATGCCGGCAAATCCCGGCGACAGACTGCGCTTGATGACC
>JAOTUP010000116.1 GCA_029863825.1 Acidobacteriota bacterium
CGCGTGGACGACGACGCCAGGCACCTGCTGGCGATTACCAGCGAAGCGTTGGAGAAGGCGGTCGCGACGATCGCGCCCGGGACTCATCTCTCCGATATCGGCCATGCGGTCGAAAACTATGTGGAGGCGCATGGTTTCTCGGTGGTCCGGGAGTTCGTCGGCCACGGCATCGGCGCGTCTTTGCACGAGGAGCCGCAGGTCCCGAACTTCGGGCGCCCCGGAAGAGGCCCGCGCCTGAAGCCCGGATTGGTTCTGGCTATAGAGCCAATGGTCAATGTCGGAGGTCCAGAGGTCCGAGTCGATGCCGACGGCTGGACGGCACGAACTCGAGACGGATCGCTGTCGGCGCATTTCGAGTATTCAGTAGCGGTGACTCAGACGGGCGCACGAGTGCTGGGAGCGGAACAACGGGCGGCCTAGGACGAGAGATTCGAGGAGAGGGATTGGCAAAGGAAGAAGCTATAGAAGTCGAGGCGAAGGTCGTTGAGCCGCTGCCGAACGCGATGTTCCGCGTCGAGTTGGAGAACGGGCATCGGGTCTTGGCGCACGTTTCCGGAAAGATGCGGCGGCATTTCATTCGCATTCTTCCCGGCGACCGGGTGAGGGTGGAGCTCTCGCCGTACGACCTCAGCCGCGGGCGTATCACCTATCGCCTGCGATAAAGGGATCGGGCAATGAAAGTAAGGGCATCAGTCAAGCGCATGTGTTCGAAGTGCAAGATCATCCGCCGTCGTGGTGTAGTGCGGGTGATCTGCGAGAACCCCAAGCACAAGCAGAGACAGGGATAGGTACCGACGATGGCGAGAATAGCGGGTGTGGATCTACCGCCCAACAAACAGATCAAGATCGGGCTGACCTACGTGTACGGGATCGGACGCGCCAAGGCAAAGAAGATCCTCGGCCGGGCCGAGGTTGCTGGAAGTGTGAAGGTCAAAGACCTTTCCGAGGATGATGCGCGGAAGATCCGTCAGGTCATTCAGGACGAGGTGCGGGTCGAAGGAGACCTGCGCAAAGAGGTCACGCAAAACATCAAGCGACTCATCGAGATCGGCTCGTATCGAGGGATGCGCCATCGACGGGGTTTGCCAGCCAGAGGCCAGCGGACGCATACGAACGCTCGCACCCGGAAGGGACCGCGACGCATGGCAGTTGCCGGCAGGAAGAAAGTCAAGAAGTAGGACGAGAGGTTAGAAGATGGCGAAGTCAAAGAGTGGCGGCAAAGAAAAGAAGCGCAAGGAAAAGCGCGTGGTGCCGCATGGCGTGGCGCATGTGAAGGCGACCTTCAACAACACGATCATCACGATCTCGGATCCGGAGGGTAACGTCGTCACCTGGTCCTCCGCCGGCCGCATCGGCTTCAAGGGATCTCGAAAAGGGACGCCCTTTGCCGCCCAGGTCGCCGGAAAGTCGGCTGGCTCACAGGCGCGCGACTACGGGGTGAGGAGTGTGGATGTGGAAGTCAGGGGACCTGGAGCGGGCCGCGAGTCGGCGATCCGTGCTATTGCGGCGTGCGGCATAGACGTCAAGTCGATCCGCGACGTGACCCCGATTCCTCATAATGGATGCCGACCGCCGAAGCGGCGCCGGGTGTAAGAGGCAGAAGGAGAATACGGAATTGGGACGCTACACAGGACCTGTTTGCCGGCTCTGCCGCCGAGAGCGGATGAAGCTCTTCTTGAAGGGCGATCGTTGCTTCAAGGAGAAGTGCGCCATTGAACGAAGGGGCTATCCGCCGGGCCAGCACGGGCAGCGGCGTGGCCGCCGAAGCCTCGGCTACGGCATTCAGTTGCGAGAAAAGCAGAAAGTCAAGCGCATCTATGGTGTGCTCGAGAAGCAGTTCCGCAACTACTTCAAGAGCGCCGAGAGGCGCAAGGGTATTACCGGCGAGAACTTGCTAGCGTTGCTGGAAAGTAGGCTCGACAATGTCGTGTACAGTCTTGGATTCGCCTCCTCGCGGGCCCAGGCGCGGCAGTTCGTGCGTCACGGTCACATACTCGTGGACGGGCGCAAGACGACGATACCGGCTTTCGAAGTCCGGGTCGGACAGTCGATTGCGATCAAGGAAAACAGCAGAAAGAACGACTTTATTCGAGCCAGTGTCGAGACCGCCCGCGGTCGCGGCATTCCGACGTGGCTTGAACTGGAAGCGGATCAATTCTCCGGCAAGATGGCTTCGATACCGAAGCGAGAAGAGATCAAGCTTCCGATCGAAGAACAGCTGATCGTCGAGCTGTACAGTAAATAGGGACGAACCATCCGGCCCGAAGTGGCTGGTTCACCAAGGAGCAGGCTATGCTTTGGAAGGGTTTTCAGCGCCCCAAACGATTAGAAGTAGATCGCGGTACTCTCACCGAGACGTACGGCAAATTCAGCGCCCAGCCCTTTGAACGGGGTTTTGCGTCGACGATCGGTAACGGACTGCGTCGGTGCCTGCTGTCATCCATCGAGGGTGCTGCAGTAACCGCGCTCCACATCGACGGCGTGTTGCACGAGTTCTCCTCGATGCCTGGCGTTGTCGAGGATGTGACCGATATCGTCCTTAATCTGAAGGAGATCCCGTTCAAGCTCCACAGCGAGGAGCCGCGGACGATCACTTTGGAAGCGAGCGGCCCGGGAGAGGTGAAAGCCAAAGATTTTTCGACCGATCCACAAGTTGAAATCGGCGACCCCAACGCTCACATCGCCACTCTGAACGAGAGTGGGACGCTCAAGCTCGAGGCGGTTGTCGGCTTGGGCCGAGGTTATGTGAGCGCGGAGCACAACTTCGACGAGGCTCTCGGCCTGGGCTGGATTCCCGTCGACTCGGTCCACAGTCCGATTAAGCGAGTCAACTACCGCACCGAGGCGGCGCGCGTGGGCCGGGCGACCGATTACGAGCGCCTGCTGCTGGAGGTCTGGAGCGACGGTACCGTCACTCCTGAGGAGGCAGTTTCCCTGGCTGCGACGCTGCTGAAGGATCACCTGACGATCTTTATCGACTCCGAGGACGCACTGATCGAGCATGAATACGCTGAGGAAACGGAAACGAGCACCGCTCTGGACGCGCTGCTCAACAAGAGCATCGATGAATTGGACTTGTCTGTGCGATCGACGAATTCACTGAAGAACGCGGACATCTTGACACTGCGCGACCTCGTTGGGCGGAGCGAGAAGGACATGCTCGAGACCAAGAACTTCGGCAGGAAGTCCCTGGAAGAGGTGCAGGAAGTTCTGGACAGCTTCGGACTCGCTTTCGGGATGGACCTCGAAGTCGAAGTCAGCGAGAAGGAGCCTGCTGGCGTCGGCGCCTGACGGAGAATCAAGAAATGCGTCACAACGTTCATGGCAGAAAACTGGGTCGCACGACAGCGCATCGGCGGGCGCTGTTTCGCAACCAACTCTCGTCTCTGATCGAGCACGAGCGGATCAGGACGACATTGCAGAAGGCGAAGGAGCTGCGTCCGTTGGCGGATCGCATGGTCACCCAGGGCAAGAGAGGGTCGTTGCACGCGCGGCGCCTGGTTGGGCGCGTAGTGTCGGATCGTCGCCAGGTGAGCAAGCTCTTCGACGAGATCGCGCCGCGCTTTGCTGAGCGGACGGGTGGCTACACGCGCATTGTGAAACTCGGTCCCCGGAAGGGGGACGGAGCGGAGATGGCCGTTCTGGAATTCGTCGAGAAGGCGGACGGGGAGAGCTGACCTTCCTTCAACGATTGTACTTATCGATTACTGAAACGCCGGCGTGATAGTCACGCCGGCGTTTCAGTTTTCACGCTTCGGTGCGTGGCTCCGGACGCCGCAGTGTCGCGTTCGGCAGGCGCTCAGTCGTCGGTCTTTTTGGCCTCTGCGATCAGCTTTTCCTGGATGTTCTTTGGCACTTCATCATAGTGCGAGAACTCCATATGGAAGCTGGATCGTCCCTGCGTCATGGAACGCAGCGCGGGCGCATAGTTGAGCATCTCGGCCATCGGAACCAGGGCGTTGATGACTTGAGTGCCGTTGCTTGCGTCCATACCTTGCGGCCGACCCCTGCGCTGCGACAAGTCGCTCATGATATCGCCCATGAAATCTTCGCTGGTGGAGATCTCCACCTTCATGATGGGTTCGAGTATGGTCGGTCCGGCATTGGCCATGGCGTCCTTGAACGCCAGCGATCCGGCTATCTTGAACGCCATCTCCGAGGAGTCGACATCGTGGTACTGCCCGTCCTTGAGTCGCACCCGGAAGTCGACGACTCGGTAGCCGGCGAGAAACCCGCGAATGCGAGCTTCTTCGATGCCCTTCCGTACCGCCGGACGATAGCCCTGCGGGATCGAACCACCGAAAATCTCATCGACGAAGTCGAAGTCCTCACCCCTCTGCAGCGGCTCGAGGTGGATTCTGCAGTCTGCGAACTGACCGCGGCCTCCAGTTTGTTTCTTATGCCGTCCGTGCCCATCGGCCGGCCGGCGCACCGTCTCTCGATACGGAACCTTCGGCGGATGAAGAATGACCTCCACATTGAAGCGTTTCTTCAGTTTGGCGACGGCGATCTCCACATGAAGTTGACCAGTGCCTTCGAGTAGATACTCGCCGGTTTCGGCGTCGCGATGGCCTTGCAGCGTGAGGTCTTCTTCCATCAGGCGGTGCAGAGCCTCGCCGATCTTCTCCTCATCACCTTTCGATTTTGGTTCGATGGCGAAGGCGATAGCTGGTTCGCGGACCGGGATCCAGCCGAGCTTGAGGGGTGCATTCTTCGAACACAGAGTGTCGCCGGTGGCTGCATGTTTGAGCTTCGCCATGCCGCCGATATCTCCAGTGACCAGCCTGGGTACCTCCGAACCCTGTTTGCCCTGATAGACCATCAGATGGTTGATGCGTTCCTCCACCTCTTGCCTGGTGTTCCACACCGTGGCGTCGGAAGCGAGCTCGCCCCGAACTACCCGTAGCAACGACACTTTGCCGGTAAAAGGATCGCTGAGAGTCTTGAAGACGAGCACGGCGGTCTCTCCGTCGCCCGTCGGGTCGACGTGCAGCTCCTCACCGCCGATGTTGGTCGCCGGGAATGGGCCGCGTTCGAGCGGATTCGGCATCAGATCGAGGAGCGAGTCGAGCAGCGCACCGGGACCGATACCGTGCGCGCTCGAGCTGACCGTGAGGGGAAACACATCGCGACTGCGGATCGCCCTTCGCAGGCCCTTGGCGAGCTCCTCCTCGGACAGTGTCCCGGCGTCGAAGAACTTCTCCATCAGCTTGTCGTCCGTTTCGGCCACGGACTCGATCAGTTGGTTGCGCCATTCCTCGACCTGCTCGTTCAACGACTTCGGAATCTCGATGGCCGAGCCTTTGCCGTTGCCGTCACGTTCGAACGTGTACGCCTTTCGATGCACCAAGTCGACCACTCCCGAGAACGAAGCCTCCTCTCCGATCGGCAGTTGAATCGGTACGATCGAGCGATCGAATCGCTCGCGCAAACCAGGCAGAAGGCGCTCGAGGTCGGCTCTCTCGCGGTCCATCTTGGTGAGGTGGAACATGACCGGCAAGTCGATGTCGGAGCAGAAGTCCCACGCCTTCTCGGTCGCGACCTCGGCACCGGCGACGCCGTTGATGCACAGGAGCGCAGCGTCGGCGGCGCGCATGGCGGCCCGTGATTCCGAGAAAAAAATGGAGTAACCGGGCGTATCGATGAGGTTGATCTTGTGCTGCTTCCACGGAACGTAGCAGGGCGCCAGCCCGATGGAAATGCCCCGCTCGATTTCTTCCGGATCGAAGTCGGTGACGGTGTTGCCGTCTTCGACTCGATTCAGCCGAGTGGCGACTCCAGCGGCAAAAAGGAGGGCGCTTGCAAGCGTTGTCTTCCCGGTGTCATTGTGGCCGGTGAGGACGATGTTTCTCAGGTTTTGAGGGTTGTCGACGTGCATTCCTGTCGGTCTCCAAGAGTCTGAGTATTAGCCCAAAATCGTACCATGGGAAGGCGTTTCAGAGGCGCCTAAATGTGGTGCCCTGGTCAGGGAAGGCGTTGATCGGGATGTGTTGAATCGAGTAGTGCAAACCCGCGTTGAGGGCAGCGGACGGAGCGCGTGGCGACGGAACTCTGTGCGGGCTCGTGTTGCGGCGGATCATGGTCTCTCGACGGCTGCAATGTCAGCGAGCTGGTTTGTCAGGCTATCAGCCGGGCCGGCGACGACAATAACTGCGCGGTGGGGATGAATGTGCTGTCGAGCGCAGCGCATGATCTCGTCGGGGGTCACCGCTGCGAGAGCCGCAGGCAGCTCGTCATAGTAGGTTTTCGGCAGCTGGAAGATGGCGAGATCGCTCAGTCGGTGCACGATACCGGCCAGGGTCTCACAGCTGTAAGGGAAGCTGCCGATCAGGTAGTCGATGGTTTCCGCCAGCTCGTCCTCCGGCACTGTCTCCTGACGCAGACGGTCGAGTTCCCGTAGGACCTCACGGATGGCGAGAGGGACTGCATCGTTGTCGATCGCCGCGGTGACAGTGAAAGGGCCGGCGCCCCGCCGCTTGGCGAACGAACTATGTGCGCCGTAGGTACAGGCGTGCTCCTCACGCAGCTTGAGATTGATACGGCTCGTGAACTTCCCGCCGAGGAGAGCGTTGGCAACCGCGGCGAGGGAATAATCTGCATGGTTGCGGGGCAGGCCGAGGTGGCCGAGACAGAGCTCCGACTGCGGCGCCTCCGGCCGATCGATGAGAAGAAGG
>JAOTUP010000117.1 GCA_029863825.1 Acidobacteriota bacterium
GAGGTTCTGGTGCGTCGATTCTCCGAGACCCGAAGACCTCATACGCTGGCTACGGATCGTCCGGTGCTGGACGGCATTCAGGCGGAGCGTGCACTCTTGGCGCCGCTCCGCTCTCGAGCCGACCTCGTCATTGATACAGGAGAGTGGTCCGTCCACGACCTTCGGAAACGGGTATTTCAGGATTTTGCTTCGGACCAGGAGGCCGGGGCAGGACTCGTCGTGTCGGTGACGAGCTTCGGCTTCAAGCACGGGATCCCGCGCGGCACGGATCTCCTGGTGGACGTCCGCTTTCTTTCGAACCCCCACTTCGTTCCCGGGCTGCGGGAGCAGAGCGGCCTGGATCTGCCGGTGCGAGAGTATCTCGAGGCTCAGGCGGAGTTCGGGGAGCTTCGCCAGCGCCTCGGCGAGCTGCTCCTGTATCTCCTTCCCAAGTATCAGCGCGAGACGCGCAGCTATCTGGCGTTCGCGGTGGGATGCACGGGCGGCCGCCACCGGTCGGTGGCGATGGCGGAAGCGATCGGGGAAACCCTGACGGCGGCGGGTTGGCCTGTGCAGCTCAACCACCGTGACATCGAGCGTTCCGAGTGAGACTGAAACCATGGTGTCAGTTCTGATACTGAGCCACGGCGGACTCGCCGCAGAGCTTTTGAAAGCGGCCGAAACGATCGCGGGAGGGGTTCCGCAGGGAATGACCGCGGTCTGTCTCGACTGGGAAGACTCGTTCGAGGAGGCGCGGCAGCGCACTTCTCGAGCCGTCCAGGAGCTCGACCCCAGAGACGGTCTCCTCATCCTCACCGATATGTACGGCGGTACGCCGTTCAACGTCGCCTTGAGTTTTGTGGACTCGAAATCGGTTCAGGTGCTGGCGGGCGTCAACCTGCCGATGGTTCTCCGTCTGTGCTGCATGGGATCAGCAAGAATGAACCCTGAGGAGCTCGTCGCCTGGATAGAGGAGAAGGGGCGCCGGTCCATCTGCCATTCTAACGGCACACTGGAGACTGCTGCAGATCCCCGCGACTGCGAAGAAGCGGATCGGAAGCCGAAGTGATCGAGCGCCAAGTCGACATCGTCAATCGGCTCGGATTACACGCCCGTGCGGCCGCCAAGTTCGTGCATCTGGCCGGGCAATTCAGCAGCAGAATCACGGTTTTCAAGGACGGCGAACAGGTCGACGCGAAGAGCATTCTCGGACTCCTGTTGCTGGCAGCAGCGCAGGGAGCGTCGGTCACTATTCGATGTGACGGGGAAGATGAAGAGGCAGCGCTGGCGGCGCTGGCAGCGCTGGTCGGCGACAGATTCGAGGAGGAGAGCTGAGATGGTGAGGCGTCGACAGCGGGTCTTGCAGGGGATGGGAGTCTCACCTGGCATCGCCATCGGCAGGGCGGTGTGCATCGCGACGAAGGCCCTGGAAGTGTATCGTCTTCCTCTGCCGGCCTCGGACATCGTGCAAGAGATCCAACGTTTCGAGGAGGCCATCGACCAGACTCGGGCACACCTCGAGACGACGCGAAGCAGGGCGGGCGAGAGATTGGGGGAGGAGTTGGCAGCGATATTCGACGCCCACGCCCTCATGCTGTCGGATGAGAGCTTTCGTGGGCGCATCATCGCCCGCATCCGCAGCGAGAAAGTCAATGCCGAATGGGCGGTTCACAAGACTGTCGAGGAACTCGACAGGGAGTTTCGGGCCCTCGAAGCTCCCTCCTTTCAGGAGCGCCGAGAGGATCTGGTCGACGTCTCCCGCTATCTGCTGCGCTCACTGAGCGGTATTGCCCATCACGAGCTGTCCGAAGTCGAAGGCGATGTGGTGATCGTGGCGAACGACCTGACTCCGTCCGAAGCAGTGCGCCTCGGTCGCGAGAACGTCCTCGGCTTCATCATTGAGACCGGAGGACGGACGTCCCACACCACCATCATCGCGCGATCTCTGCACCTGCCGATGGTGGCGGGCGTGCACGGCGTGACCGAGCTGGTGACGGATCAGGACCCGGTCGTCGTCGATGGCGACGGCGGTAAGGTCATCCTCCATCCCGGCCAGGACATCCTGCAGCGGTTTGCGGCGAAACGCCTGCAACTGGCCGAAGAGCGCCGCCTTCGACTGGCGGAGCGCGATCTCCCGGCGACGACGCAGGATGGCGTAACAGTGAGGTTGATGGCGAACATCGATCTTCCGGAGGAGATCGACGACGCGATCTCGTTCGGTGCTGAAGGAGTGGGTCTCTACCGCAGTGAGTTCCTGTACATCGAGCGCAGCCCGGAGTTGCCGACTGAAGAAGAGCACCTCGAGATCTACACCCGCATGTTGCGCGCGATGTCACCTCATCCGGTCGTCATCCGCACGTTCGATCTCGGTGGCCGGAGGCTCGCTCGCGACGTCCTCCATACCGAGGAGGAGAATCCCGTGCTCGGCATGCGCGGTATCCGCCTGACGCTGGCGTTGCCGGAGATCTTCAAGACCCAGCTCCGAGCCCTGCTGAGAGCCGCGCCTCGGGGGAACCTGCGGGTCATGCTGCCGCTCGTGTCCTCCGTCGAGGAGGTCCGCGCCTTCAACGTCCTGATGACGGATGTCGCGAATGAGCTGGAACAAGAGGGCCTCGAGTTCTCGCGAGAGTTCGACCTCGGAGTGATGATCGAAGTCCCCGCTGCGGCCATGGGTGCGCGAGGCCTGGCTCGCGAAGCCGATTTCTTCTCTATCGGTACGAACGACCTCATTCAGTACGCCATGGCGGTCGACCGCAACAACGATCACGTCTCGCACCTCTATCGCCCAATGCATCCGGCCATTCTCCTCATGATACGATTGGTGGTCAACGCGGCCGCCGAGGCGGGCATCGATGTCTCGGTGTGTGGCGAGATGGCCGGTGATCCGCTGGCTGCTTCAGTGCTCGCAGGCTTGGGACTGCGATCTTTGTCGATGAGCCCGGATGTCATTGCGGACGTCAAGCAGAGAATCAGGCGGTTGCATCTTGCCGACCTCGAGGCCCTGATGGACGAGTGTCTCGAGATGACGACCGAAGCCGAGGTGAAGAGCCGCCTGGCAACGTCCCTCGATGGCATGACCGTCCCGGATCGTCCCTGATCGATCAGTGCGTCGAAAGCGAGGCAACATGCCGTTCCTTTTCCCACGAATTCACCGACACCGACATGGCCTGGCCATTGTGGCGAGTGGTGTGCTCATTGTCGGCTGTGCCTCGAACAACCCGCCGCTGGAAGCGCCCCCGGAGACACGCGCGCCGGCTGAGACCCCTGGGGCACCGCCGACGCCGGCGGCCTCGGAAAGTGAGACAGATCCAACGGCGGATTCGCTGTCCATCGTCATTGACGCAGGAGTTGACGAGGAGGAAACCCGACGAACAACACTGCTCGAAGCGGCTCAAGCCGAGCGAGAGAGAAGACGATCCGAGCCGCCGCCAGCTATCGTCATCACCAACGAGAATCTCGCCCAGCATGCGACCGGAGAATTGACGCTGGTGGGCCGTCGAGGCGCGGGAGAGCCGGACCCCGAGGCGTCGTCACCCGAGGGCGGCCAGGCCGCACTTCCGTCGAACGAGGCGTATTGGCGCGCTCGCGTTCTCGAAGCGCGCACCGAGTGGCGAGACGCGGTTGAGGACGTTGCGCATCTGCAGGACCGAGTGGCCGAGCTGCGCCAGCGATTCTACGCCGAGGACGATCCGTACTATCGCGACAGCGAGATCAAACCCGCCTGGGACCTGGCGCTCGACCGGCTGCAAGAGAGCCGCGACCTGGTCGAGGTGCGTCGTGTGAGGGTCCAGAAAACACTCGAAGAAGGGCGTGAAGCGGGAGCATTGCCGGGCTGGCTGAGGGAGGGTCTCGACCTCGAGCCGGAAACCCCGGGCTACCGCGAGACGCCTGAAGCGAAGGAACATCAGCCAGAGGAACCGACGATCGTCGACGACGATGCCATGGAGACGCCATGAGTGCCAGCCGCCGGTTCTTCGTCGAGACGTGGGGCTGTCAGATGAACGAGCTCGACAGCCAGCGTCTGTCCGGACTTCTCATGCAGGAAGGGTTGCTTCCGACGAGGAACCCGGGCGATGCCGACCTCATTCTGCTCAACTCCTGCAGTGTGCGGGAAAAGGCGGAGCAGAAGGTGTATTCCCGTCTGGGCGAGTACCGCCAGTTCAAGCGTACTCGCGAGGCATTGAAGATCGGCTTGTGTGGATGCGTCGCGCAGGAAGCGGGTCGCCGCGCGCTCACTCGCGTGCCGGATCTCGACCTCGTCCTCGGCCCGGCGCGAGTAGGGGAGATCAGGGGAATCCTCGCTCGCCTCGAGCAGGGAGAGAGGATTGTCGCCACCGGATTCCCCGAGACCCGGAGGTATGATTTCGATGCCGTGGCGCGCGATGGCAGTCACAAGGGCATGGTGACAATCATCGAGGGATGCAACAAGAGCTGTACATTCTGCATCGTGCCGATGACACGTGGACCGGAGCGGTGCCGTTCGATGACCGAGATCCTCACCGAGGTCGAGCACCTCGTGGACTACGGATTCCTCGAAATCGAGTTGCTCGGCCAGACGGTAAACCACTGGAGAGACCCTGCAAGCTCACTCGACTTCGCCGATCTCCTGCGAGCAGTGGCGGAGACGCCAGGCGTCGAGAGACTGCGTTTCGTGACCTCGTACCCGCGTGACTTTACGCCCCGGATGGTCGACCAGATCGGCCACCATTCCAACATCTGCCCGTATGTGCATCTGCCGGTTCAGTCAGGTGCGGACAGCGTCCTCCGGCGCATGGGGCGCGGATACACTATTCAGGAGTACCGGCAGCTTATCGAGAGTCTGAGAGACGCGCGTCCCGAGATGGCCCTGTCGACGGATCTCATCGTCGGATTCCCGGGCGAGACCGACGAAGAGTTTGCGGCGACGATGAGACTCGTCGAGGACCTCGAGTTCTCCTCGATCTTCGCCTTCAAGTACTCACCGCGCCCGGGTACCGCGGCCCCGCGGCTCGGCCCACCAATCGACGAGGCGATCGCAGACGACAGACTTCAGAGGCTGCTCGCCCGTCAACAGCGGATCCAAAGCCGGCTGAATCGCTCTCTCGAGGGCTCGACGCGCCAAGTCCTGGTCACCGGGTGGGGTCGCAAGCCCGGCACGCTGACGGGGCGGACGACCTGTCACCGAATCGTCCACTTCCCAGCGGAGGATGAGGTGTTGCCGACGGCGCTCGGGACGTTCACGACGGTGCGCATCGAACAGGCTTTGCCGCACAGCCTCCTGGGCCGAGCGATCGCGTCGCCGGCGACTTGACCTGACCTCCTTCCCGCCACACAATAGTCCGCAGTATGGTGGACTCTCGGGATTCGGTTTTGGTCAAGATCAAGGCGCTGATGCTGGATCCGTCATCGAACCTGCCGATCGTCGTGCTTCATGACCCTGCGAGTGATCGCTATCTGCCGATCTGGATTGGATTGTTCGAAGCGCAGGCGATCGCCATGTCGCTCGAGGGCATCGAGGCTCCGCGGCCGATGACCCACGATCTCTTTCATCGATCTCTCACGGACCTCGGAGCTCGCATCCTCCACGTCGTTGTCTCCGACCTTCAGGACAGTACCTTCCACGCCCAGATCCATCTCGAGCGGGACGGCAAAGTGCAGGTGCTCGACGCACGTCCCAGCGACGCCATCGCACTGGCTCTGCGCGCCGAGGCGTCTGTTCTGGTGAACCCAGACGTGCTCGACAAGGCCCTGGCAGGGGATATGTTCAAGCAATTGGGGAGCGAGGAAGAGATTCGCAAGTGGCTGGAAGACGCGTCTCCCGAGGACTTCGGCAAGTACAAGATGTGAACGTCACGGCGCGCAGCCGGACCGGATCCGCCAGCTCACGTCTGCAGTAAGTCCTTTTTCTACTGGAACTTGCATACAGTGTCGGCCGGCCGACAATCGACCAGCCGGTCTCTCCGCCCGCGGGTGGCGGGCGAAGAGTCAAGGCCACGCCCGAAGGCCGTGTTCCCACCCGCTCGAAGCCGGCGGGCCCGGTCGAGCCGAGTCGCGTCGCGGCGGTCGAGAACGCCACGTGTCGGAGTCGAGCGAGGCATGTGAGCGTTGACCACCTAGCCGACTTCCCGTACACTCCCTGCGTCCGTATGATCCTCGCAATCACCAACCAGAAGGGAGGCGTCGGCAAGACGACGACCGCCATCAATCTGGCGGCGGCATTGGCCAACAAGGGTTTGCCTACCTTGCTGATCGACCTCGATCCGCAGGCTAACAGCACGCTCTCGTATCTCAAGATGGACGAGGTCGACCGAGGAGTCTACGAGGCTCTCACCGACCCAGAGGTGACCCTCGCGGACGTCGTGCGGCCAGTGGAGAAGGTCGAGAACCTCTCTGTGGCGCCGGCAACGATCCATCTCGCCAAGATCGAGGCAAAGCTCCTCGGGGAGCTCGATAGTTACTACCGCCTCAAGGACAAGCTGGCGAAGATCAAACGGCGCTATGACTACATCGTCATCGATACGCCACCCACCCTGGGCCTCATCACTGTCAACGCCCTCGCCGCAGCGACCCACGTACTCATTCCGATCCAGTCGAGCTACTTCGCCCTCGAGGGTACGGATGATCTTCTGGAGACGATCGAGAAGATCAAACTGCGGACGAATCGCGGATTGCAGATTCTCGGCGTCGTCCTGACTTTGTTCGACAAGCGCA
>JAOTUP010000118.1 GCA_029863825.1 Acidobacteriota bacterium
GTGCCGGTTCTGCTCGGTTCGGTCAAGGCCATGAGCCTGATTTTGGCCGGCGACGCGATGGGGCAGCTCGGCTCCTGGATGACGCTGCTGGCGGGCTTCGACGTCATATACTGGAGTCTCTGCGGGATCCTCATTTCTTACGCAATCGAGGAGAGTTGATGAAGGAGGCGAGAGGTGGAATGTGGATGAAGTACGTCGGTGCGTTTGGCTTGTTGTTGCTGCTCGTGGGCAGCTACATCGGGCTTTTCGTCGCTCCGGCGGAGCGTCACATGGGCGACGTGGCGAGAATCATGTACGTCCACGTGCCTACGGCGTGGGTGGCGATGGTCTGCTACACGATCGCGTTCGGGCTGGCCATCGTGTCGCTGTGGAAGGAAACCGCGGTCAGCGATGCACGCATGACCGGAGCGATCGAGACGGGAGTGGTGCTGAACGGGCTGCTTCTGTTGCAGGGGATGATCTGGGGTCGGCCGACGTGGGGAGTGTGGTGGGACTGGGATGTGAGACTGACGACATCGCTGGTGATGTTTCTCCTGTTTGCCGGAGTATTGGCCTTGCGATCATTCGTCGACGATGCGCGGCGACGAGCTGCGTGGTCGGCAGTAGCCACAATCGTCGCTTTTGTCGATGTGCCGTTGGTCTACTTCTGTGTCCGCTGGTGGCGCAGCCTTCATCAGGTCCAATCGACGCCGAGCACTGTCGACCCGATGATGGTGATTCCTCTGCGAATTAACGCGTTTGCGGTGTTGTTCGTGGCGTTGTGGATGATACACATGCGGAAGCGAATCGAACTTGCTCGACGAAAAAGGGAAGAAACGGACCTGCCAGAGAGGTTAGCAGTCCAGGAGGGGGAGGCGAATGCCTGAGGGAGTCATCTACGGCGGTTGGTCATTCGTCATAGCTGCGTACGCGATCACCGCTACCGGTTTGACGGTGTACGCATGGAGCTTGTTCTTTCGGCTTCGCAGGCTGCGGGAAGAGGAGTAGAGCATGAGCAACGAACGCAAGAGACGGCGGCTGTTCATCATCGCGGCGGCGGCAGTGGCCGCAGCCACGCTGGGGTATTTGGCGTCGGGTGGGATTGGTGAGAACCTTGTCTATTACTGGAGCCCGTCAGAGTTGGAAGCGGCGGGCGACGAGGCGATCGGTGCCAGCATTCGGCTCGGTGGCCTCGTGGCTCCGGGTTCCATCGAGCGCGGAGGTGACGGCTTGACCCTCAAGTTCGCCGTTACGGACGGCGAGTGCGAAGTGCCGGTCTATGCGTCAGCTGTGCCGCCGGCGATGTTTCGCGAGGGTATCGGCGTCGTTGTCGAAGGCACGATGAGAGATGACGGGACGTTCGAGACGCGGCGGCTCATGGTCAAGCATGACAATGAATACACTGCCCCGGCTGAGGGTGATTCCGTCGACGTCGAAAAGATGATGCAGAGCATGCAGTTCGAGAGGTCCGAGAGTTGACGTCTCAGGTCGGGCAAGCTCTCGTGCTGCTGTCACTCCTGGTGTGTGCGGTCGGGGTCCCGGTGGGCTTCGGCGCCGGCTATCAACGCTCCGAGCGTGGGCTTGCCTGGTCGCGTTGGCTGGCCATCCTCTTCGCCGGGCTCATGACTGCGGCTACCGTGGTGATGGAGTGGGCGCTCCTGCGGCACGACTTCTCGGTGTCCTACGTCGCCAATGTCGGCTCGAAGGCGACACCACTTCACATCACCATCGTGTCGCTGTGGTCCTCGTTGGAAGGGTCGATTCTGTTCTGGGGAATGGTTCTTGGACTCTTCACCGCGGCGGTGGCGATTTTGCAGCGGCGAGGACACGAGGATTACCTGGCCTACACCCTGGGGACCCTGTTCGCCATTGGACTCTTCTTCAGCTTTTTGATCGCCGGTCCCGCCGATCCTTTCCTTCCGACGCCGGCGCCGGTGCCTACGGACGGGGCCGGTCCCAACCCGCTGCTACAGAATCATCTGCTGATGATCATTCATCCGCCGATGCTCTACCTCGGCTATGTGGGGATGAGCGTTCCCTTTGCCATGGCGGTGGCAGCGCTACTGCGCGGGCAGTTGGGACCGACCTGGTTGCGCCCGCTGCGCAACTGGCTCCTGGTGCCGACTTCGTTTCTGACCCTTGGCATCATGCTCGGAGGATGGTGGTCGTACGAGGTCCTCGGCTGGGGTGGGTACTGGGCCTGGGATCCAGTCGAGAACGCGTCCTTTCTGCCGTGGCTGACGGGCATCGCGGCGCTTCATTCGGCCGTCGTTCAACAACGTCGCGGGACGCTCAAGGCCTGGACGACGATTCTCATCCTGGTGACTTTCCTGCTGACGATACTCGGCACCTTTCTCACCCGTTCGGGCGTCGTCAATTCCGTGCATTCTTTCACCCAGAGCCCAATCGGACCCCTGTTCCTGGGCTTTCTCGGTGTCTGCTCGATCGCTGTGGTACTCCTCCTGGCGCTGCGCATCGATGCGTTGGTCTCGGAGCCGTCGGAAGACGCCGTCGTGTCGCGAGAAGGCATGTTCCTGCTGAACAACCTGCTGCTCGTGACCCTGATGTTCACGGTCCTTGTGGGAACGATCTTTCCCATCATTGCCGAGGCGGTGCGGGGTGTGAAAGTGAGCGTCGGCGAGCCCTACTTCAATCGCATGGCGGTCCCGATATTTCTCGGCCTGTTGATGCTGATGGGGATCGGTCCGGCTCTGCCGTGGGGGCGGGCCGATAGCCGGACCGTCTGGAGGGCGGTTGCGACGCCGCTTCCGGCGGCCGTCGTAGCGCTCGGCATCGCCTGGGTTCTGGGTGCCAGGAGCGGATACCTGCTGTTCACAGCCGGTTTGACCGGTTACGCCCTCTGGGTGACGGCCGCGCAGGCTCTGCTGCCGGCACGAAGTCGAGTGCGCAAGGGTGAGGCGCTGCCGCGGGCGGTGGGTGAGGCATTGCTGCGCTCGCCACGGCGGCTGGGCGCCTACTTGGTGCACTTCGGTTTGATCGTCACCTTCGCCGCGGTGGCCGTGTCGTCGACTTTCCAGCACAGCGTCGAGGCGACACTGGTGACTGGGCAGAGCATGTCGATCGACGACTACGTTCTTGTTCTTGAAGACGTGCGTGCTGTTCGAAAGCCCCACCGCGTGGCTCGCCAAGCGACCATCGGCATTGAACGACGGGGGAAAGAAGTGGGAAGACTGCAGCCGGCGCTCAACCACTATCCGACAATGCGAGAGCCGATTGGAACGCCGGCGGTCAGAACATCTTTGACCCATGATCTCTACCTCACAGTGCAGAATGTCGGCGAAGATGGAACCGTGGGCTTGCGTGCCATTGTCACTCCTGCCGTGCTGTGGATATGGGTTGGCGTGCTCATCATGGTGGGGGGAACCGTCGTCTGTCTCGTAGAACCTCGTCGCCGGAGGCTTCCGGCGCCGACCCCCGAAGTGCAGGTCGCCTGATGAACAAGAAAGTGCTGCTCACCGGCAGCCTCTTGAGCCTGCCGGTCCTGGTCTTCCTCGGAATCTCATTCCGCTTCGATCCGCGAACCATCGACTCGCCACTGATAGGCAAGACGGCGCCCGGTTTTGCGCTCGAGGATCTCGACGGCAACAGGATCGATCTCGCGGCGTTGCGCGGCAAGCCGGTGTTGCTCAACTTCTGGGCCACGTGGTGTCAGCCGTGCATCGTCGAGCATCCGGTGCTGCAGGCTGCGGCCCGTCGCTACGCCGATCGGGTTCATTTTCTCGGCGTCATCTACCAGGACGAGAACGACGCTATTCTCCGGTTCCTTCGGCAGAGGGGCTCCTGGGGTCCCTCGCTGGTCGATCCGGACGTCAAGGTGGGAATCGCCTACGGCGTGTATGGAGCCCCAGAGACGTTCTTCATCGACTCCTCCGGCATTGTCGCCGAGAAGGTGACGGGGCCACTGAGTCCGGGGCAGCTGGATCGAATACTCGGAGGCTTGCTGTGAGTTGTCGGTTTGCCGTGGCTCTGGCTTTGCTCCTGCTTCTGTCTTTGGTCGTACCGACCTCCGGTCAGACGCCGTCCGGGGCGCCGCAGGCGATCGTCAGTCCGGAGAGCGTCGTCGGGCCTCCCCAGGGCCGGGCATTGACCGGCGAGGAGTTGGATCGACGCACCGAGGCGCTGGCCTCGATCATGCGCTGCCCCGTGTGTCAGGCGCTGTCCGTGGCCGACTCGCCGACGACATCGGCGCTTGCCATGCGTGAAGAGGCCCGGGATCTGCTGGCGGCAGGCTACACCGAGGCTCAGGTCCTGCAGTACTTCGAGACCTCCTACGGTGAGTTCATTCTTCTCGCACCCAAGAAGAAGGGGTTCAATTGGTTGGTATGGCTGGCGCCGCTTCTGGTCCTTCTGGTCGGCGGTGGTTTGGTCGTCAAGAGGATGAAGGGCGAGAGACCCTCATCGCCCTCGGAAGACGATTCCGAAGCCGTTGACGACGAGTTGGCGGAGTACGCCGAGCAAGTTCGGCGCGAGGTGTCGGGATGAGCGAGTTCTCGTGGTGGCCCGGGCTCATCGTCCTGGCGTTCGGATTGGCAGCCGGTCTGTTACTCATGCGTCGCCTTCGCCAGTCGGCAGGTCGGGCGAAGACCGATCAGTCGGCTCGCGACATGGATCTGAAGATCCAGGATCTCGAGAGTCGCCGCGACGACCTCTACGAGCGTCTGCGAGACGAGGGCGAGTCGCTGACCGAGAGCGACAAGCGCCAGTTGGAGCTCTCGGCTGCGAGAACGCTGCGAGATCTGGACGTCCTGTCCGCGGCGCGACCGCAGAGCCGACCGCGAAAGGGCGGGAAGAAGGAGGCACGCGTCGCCTCGACGCCAGAAGCCGGCAAATCTCCACAGGGCTTTTCATCGAGGCGGCCGTTGGTGGCTGGTTTTCTGCTCGGCGGAGCCATGGTGGTGGTCGTCGGGATCCTCATCTACTGGGCGGTACGCGACACCGGCATCGCTTCGACGTCGGTCGTTGCGTCCGATCCTGCTCATCCCGATTCAGTGACGCTTTCGGCCGAGGCGCAGACCGAGCTCGGGTCGCTCGAGGCGCAGTTAGAGCGAGATCCCAGTGACGTGATGGCGCGCAAACGTCTGGCGCTGCTGCTGCTGACAAACGAGCAGTTCGTCCCTGCCTTCCAGCAAGCCCAGACCTTGCTGGAGACGGATCCGCAGGACATCGACGGCCTCTACGTTCAGGCGGTCGTGCGTCTGCAAATGGGGCAAGCGGAGCCGGCGCTGCAGCTCTTCGACCAGGTACTCGAGCTGTTCCCCGATCATGTTCAGGCGCTGGCATGGAAGGGCATCGTTCTCTACCAGACAGGCGATATCTCCGGTGCGATCGGCTCATGGGAGCGAGGTATTCAGGCGGCGGGCGGACAGCACCCCGAGCTCGAACAGATGGTGACCGCGGCTCTCGAAGAAGAGGCCGGCCTGTCGGTGGCTCCAGGGGAAGTCGAGCCCGAGCCCATGCCGTCACCAGGTACTGCCACCGATATGCCAGCCGCCGTCGACGGCAGCGAGTTTTCCGTCCGTGTAGATCTGTCGGCCGGAACCGTGGCGCCGCCGGGAATTTTGTTTATCGCCCTGCGCGCCGGTGGAGGCGGTCCGCCTGTCGCCGTGCGGAGAATCGACAGGCCGACCTTCCCGATGGATCTGATCCTGACGGCTGAAGACAGCATGATGGGCGGCGAGCTCCCCGAGCGTGGAGTCGTGTCTATCCGCCTCGACCAGGACGGAGACGTGTCGGGCTCGAGCCCGGGCGATCTGAGTGCCGAGGCGGAGGCGGTCGCAGGAGAGGCGGTCGCTCTGGTCCTCGAACCCTGAGGGGGGCACCTCCACGGCCGCCGGCGGGCCCTACCTGATCGGGTAGGGCTGGAAGCCACTCCTTCAAACGTGGCGCGTGCGCATGGCTCGGGCCATGATCGTCCTGGTATCTTCGATAGCGGGTTTCGCGTCGAAAGGAGTCGTCGTGCGAAGAAGAAAGAAGCGCGCTCCGCGGATGAAGGGTATGCGTCCCGAGTCCCTCATGATGAGCCATGGGTACAAGCCGGAGTGGTCGGAAGGGGCGGTGAAGCCGCCGATATTTCAGACGTCGACTTTTGCCTTCAGGAGCGCGGAGGAAGGCAAGGAGTTCTTCTCCTACGCCTACGGGCTGGCCGAACGCGATCCGGCGCGGCCGATGGGCCTCATTTACAGTCGTCTCAACAACCCAGACTTGGAGATTCTCGAAGAGCGTCTCGTCTTGTGGGACGAGGCGGAGGAAAGCGCTGTCTTCGCCTCCGGGATGGCGGCCATCTCGACCTCGATTCTGGCCCTAGTGCCCTTGGGCGCTTCGGTCGTTTTTTCGCGACCGGTCTATGGCGGCACCGACTACTTGATGGAGACTCTGCTCCCCGAGCGAGGCATTCCGACGCGAGAGTTCCCCGCCGGCTCCTCTCCCGAGGTTGTCGAGAGAATATGCAGTGATTTGGAGGCTTCCGAGTCGCCATGTCGGGTGATCTTCATCGAGACGCCGGCGAATCCGACAATGAGGCTGACCGACATCGCGGAAGTCTCCGAAGTGGCTCATCGCCACGATGCGCTCTGCGCTGTCGACAACACCCTCCTTGGTCCGCTCTATCAAAAGCCGCTTCTCAATAGCGCCGATCTCGTTCTGTACTCG
>JAOTUP010000119.1 GCA_029863825.1 Acidobacteriota bacterium
GATGCCCGGCAGGCGAAAATGTGACATCCCGGCGTCCGACCTCAAAACTCTATCCGGACGCCGAATTCGTAGTGGCGGGGTTGGGTGTAGAGCATCGGTTCGTCGAGCTCGTAACGGACGTCTTTGATCCGGCAGCCCCAGTAGCCGTCGCAGACCGCGGCAACCTGTTCGTCGTCGAGGAGGTTGAGAACCGTGCCGATCACGGTCAGACGAGCGCGACCCGGCTCGAAGGACTTCGAGAGCTGGAGATTCAGCCAGGAGTTCTGGCCTGCCCGCCGGTTGCCGCGGGGCTCGTGGTACCGGTTGCCCCAGGGATAGATCGGCTCGACGACGGTGTAGGGGAACTCCGACATCCAGGCGGCCTCGAAGGCGATGGTGGTGTGCCCGGGCAGGAGGAAGTACCCGTTAAGCCGCGCCCGATGCCGCCGATCATCACCGAGATAGCCATAGCGGTTCTCCCAGTGCTGAGGGTAGAGGTCGAAATCATCATCGGCACCGCGTGACTCGACGTTGCCGAGCGACTTGGCCCGGGTGTAGGAACCCAGAATGCGAAACCAGTCTTTGGCACGCGATTCGACTCTGAGAATCCAGCCCTCGTAGGTGCGCTCGAGGTGCGGCAGGTTGGCGACGGTGAAGCTCTTGCAGCGGGCCTCCGCGGACGGGACGGGGAAGTTGTCACTGCAGGTGTCCTCGAAGATGTCCTTGGCGGCTTTGTCGACATAGCTGATCTCGATCGAGGAGCGATGGGCGAACTCCCGCTCGACGCCGAGAACGAGCTGTTCCGCGAACATCGGGCGCAGACCGGGATCAACCGTGATTCCCTCGCGCGAGTTCTCGTACGATTCGTAGAGCCAGAAGCCTGCCGGGTCCAGACCGCCGGGATCCCCGATCCAGCGATCCACGGTGTGATCACCCAAACTCAGCGTTCCGTCGTGCCACCGCTGGCATTCTTCCCTGGTGAAGTCGAAAGCGCTGCACGAGAGGTAGTAGAACTCCGGCGCCGCCCGCCAGGCGCGGTCGAATGAGGCAAGCTGCAGGGAGTTCGGGTGCATGAAGCGCCCCCACGACGCACGTACAGAAGTCTTGCCATCGCCGGTGATCTGCCAGGTCAGCCCGAGCCGCGGCTGGATCTTCTCCAGATCAGAGACCTGCCGTCCCGCGTTGTTCTCCTGGGTGGCCCGATCCCACCGCAGGCCGGCGTAGAGGTTGAGACGAGGGAGAATTCGCCAGCTGTCCTGGGCGAAGGCGCCGACGCGATTTCCGGTGGTGGTGTAGGGGCCCTCGGGCGGAACATAGAGCAGTCCGTAGAGCTTGCCGTGGGCATCTCGATACTCGTAGCCCGTCACCAGGGACCGCTCGTCGCGCTGGGATTCTCTCGCGTACTCCAGTCCGGTCTTGATGGTGTGATTAGAACCCGCCATCAGCGTCCAGTCGCTTTGGATGGTGTCTCGGCTTCGATCGATATCCTGGACGAGGGTGGCGTTCACGGAGCGGATCCCGGAGGGTACGAACTCGAGATGACCGATGGTGTCCCAATCGTCGCTCTCGGGGCGGGTGTCGAGATCTCCGCGAAAGGACGAGGCCTGCAGGCTCCACATTTGGTTCCGGGACAGGATGCCGGTGAGCTCGGTCCGAGTGAAGGGGCCTCCCTGCTTCCACCGACTCGTCGCTTCGGGTTCGACCCACGGGCTGGCGTTGAAGTTATGCACGGTCACCGGGTCGGTGCTGTACTGGCCGACGAGAGACCAGGATGGGGTCATCTGCCAGGCCAGCTTTCCCAGCAGGTTATGGCCCTCGAAGTCCCTGGTCGACTTCGACTTGCTGGGTGTCCACTCGGAGTCGACACTCTGCGCAGCGAGGAAAAACCACAATCTTTGGGCGTCAAAAGGCCCCCCGAGGGTGGCGGAGAGAATCTGTTTCCGGGTCGGCTCACTGTCGCGGTCGAACTGTTCGCCGTTTTCGGACCAATCCGAGCTGGCATAACGCAGATCCAGAGTGCCTGAGAAGTTGTCCCCCCCAGACTTGGTGACCAGGCTGATGATGCCGCCGGTCGTCGCACCGTACTCGGCTTTGTAGCCGGCGGTCTCCAGAGAGATCTGCTCGATGGCGTCGAAGTTGACCATCTTGCCCCAGGTCATGCTGTTGGGCAGCGTCATGCTGGCGCCGTCCAGAACGTAGAGATTCTCGTTGTCGAGGGAGCCGAAGATGTTGGGATCGACGAGATCGGCGCAGAGCACCGAATCGACGACTCCTGGAGACTGCTTGATGATTCCGAGGTAGTCGCGGCCTGCGATTCCGATCGCCGCGGTTTCGAGATACTCCAGGTCGAAAGTCTGACTCTGCGAAACCTGATTGGGGTCGATCATGGGGGTGCGGGATACCACGCCGATCTCATCCTGGAACTTGCTGGGCGAGAGCTGGATGTGTAGCTCGGTGCTTCGCTTCAGGCGAATCTCCACATCTTCTACCTGCTGGGAGGCGAATCCCTCGAGATCGGCGGTCACCGTGTAGCTTCCGGGAGGCAGGCCGTGAAAGGCGAACCGTCCGGCGCGATCAGTGATGGTGTCAGTCCGGCCGCGCAAAAGGGCCGGGGAACCGATCGTGACAAGAGCACCGGGCAACGGTCGGTCGGCGTCGTCTGCCAGGACTCCTGTCAGATCTCCGGACGTCTGGGCGGGCAGAGGTGCATGCGCGAGAGCGGCCCAGAGAACTGCCACCAGAGCTACGAGGCCAAAGAGCCTCGCCGACAAGCTGGCCGTGAGGACTAGCAATCTTTCCTCCCCTCGAGGACAACGCCGCGTCAACGCGGCATTTCGATTGACTCTTGCCACTCTAATAGCAGGTTCCTCTGCTCTGACAAGCGCCGTTCGGGTGGTAGACGGCCCGCCCCGACGGGCGGGGAGATAGACAACAGCCGTTTGCCCGAGTGTGCCGGGGAGTCCCATACCATTAAGATGCTGGAGACAGAATTATGTGACCGGCCTCGATTGAGGCCCGAATGAAATTCCGTACGATCGAAGCGGTCCCGCATTCCGACTGGGGAGAGATGGCACCAGACCACTCGACAGATGATCTTCCTGAGCGCATCCGGCGCGGCGAGCGATTGGCCGAGTCGGAGCTGGTGGACCGTTTCTACGGTCGCGTCTTCGCCATGGCGATCGTGCGGACGCGCGACCCGGAAACTGCCCGCGATGTGGCGCAGGACGTCATGATCGCGGTGCTCTGTGCGCTGCGGGCGGACCGCTTACGTGAGGCCTCGAGCCTTCCCGGGTACGTCTCTGCAACCGCCCGAAACCGGATCAACCATCATTTTCGCCAGCAGGGTTGCGAGACGGCAGACAACCAAGGTTCGCTGCGCGATACCGATTCCCCCGATCCGGAGCAGAACGCACAGGAAGCTGAGCGCCGCCGGCTCGCAAGGCGTGCCATCGCGCGCCTAGGCAAGAGCGAGCAAGAGATCCTGCGCCTGACGTTGGTCGAGGGCCTCAAGCCGTCCGAGATCGCTCTCCGACTAGGACTGAAACCGGAGGTCGTGCGCAAGCGGAAATCGAGAGCCGTACACCGGGCACGGCAGATGCTGGTCTGGGAGCGGTCACGAAATTGAGCCTGGAGCTACTTTACTCCGAGGAAAAGCTGTGAGTTGCACCGAAATAGCCAAGACCGACACGCTAGAAAAGTATCTGCTTGGTGAGCTGGATGAGGAAGGGGCGGGCGCGTTTGAGGAACACTACTTCGCCTGCGCCGAGTGCAGCGACGCGGTTCAGGACGCTGCTGCGCTGATCTCAGAACTGGCGGACGAGCGCTGGGCCGTGCGGGACAAGCGCTGGCCGGAGTGGACGTCGCAATGGGTCTTCCTGGCGGCAGCGGCGGTGCTCGTTCTGGCGATCGGCGCGTCCTTCTGGCTATGGTCTCCGGGCCCATCGGCTTCGTCGACGGCAGTTCTCGCGGAGCTCTCGGTGATCGAGGCGCCGCCGTACGAACCAAAGACCCTGCGCGGCGGCAGTGGCGGAGCCGAGCGAGGGTTTCACGAGGCGATGGCTCCCTATCTCTCCGGCGACTACGGCGCGACGATCGAGGGGCTGGAGGACATTGCTGCTGCCGGTCCGGGTTCGATCGACGTGAGCTTCTATCTCGGTGCCTGCTACCTGTTGACCGATAGGCCACAAGATGCGATCGAGAGTCTGGGCATGGTTGTGGAGACCGGCAGGATGCCGTATCTCGAGTGGGCGAGGTTCTATCGCGCGCAGGCGTTTCTGCGACTCGGCGACAGGGAAGCGGCGAAGGCCGACTTGGAAGCCGTTCTGACAATCCGCGGGGAGCTGGAGGAGTCTGCGAAAGCGGCCCTCGATCGACTCTGATCGACTTCCGGGGTGCCCGGCGCAAAACGATGAGCCCTGACCATCTTCAAAGTGTTTGTCTTCGCGGCCTGATTCTGGCCGGGGCGCTTGGCCTGGTCCTGGCCTTACCGAGCCCACTGGGGAGTAGTCACGAACCACCTTCGCGGCTGGAGGATTCCGTCATTGGCCCTCTCTGTGGATTGATCGGTCAGGGCCGGCATGCAGAAGCCGTGACGGTCGCCCTCGAGTTGCTCCCCAAGGTCGAGGCCGAATGGGGCAGGAGGTCCCTGGAAACGGCAGAGGTGCTCGACAATCTGACCGAAGCGTTGCGAGGCGATGGCCAGGGAGCACACGACTCAACTCTCGAATACGCCGAGCGCGCTCTGGAGATCCGTCGGCTTCTTTTGGACCAGGACCATCCGCTGGTTGCCGACAGCCTGGTAGAGAAGTCACTGGTCTTGAAGGTCGCGGGTCGGCCAGCTGAGGCCCAGAAGATCCAGCTTCGGGCGCTGGCAATCTACCGGCGTGCCTACGGCAGCGACGACTCTCACGTCGCAATGACGCTACACAATCTCGGGAATCTCGACTACGAGCTAGGCCGCTACCAGGAGGCGGCGGACCACTTCGCGGCGGCTGTGGAGCTCTACACGGCTCTCTGTGGCTCGGAGTGCGTGGATGTTGCAGACGAGCTCGCTGGTTTGTCGAGCGCCGTTGCGGCTCTGGGTGATGACAGGCAGGCCGAGGCGCTGCTACGCCGGGCGCTGGCGATCTACGAGCCGAGGCTCGGCTCGAGTCATCTGAAGGTCGCGCGGACAAGTCACAATCTGGGCCTGCTTCTCCAGGGGATGGGAGAGTACGCGGAAGCCGGGCGGCTCATGAAGCGTGCCATTGCTATCAAGGAGGAGACGCTTGGGCCGGATCACCCCGACCTCGCAGGCTCGCTCTGCAACTACGCGATTCTGGCATCGGAGCTCGGAGAGATGGCGGCGGCGGAGAGCTATTACCGGCGCTGTATCGGGATCTTCGAGCACCGCCTGGGCCCCGATCACCCGGACACGGTGAAGGCACAGGCCAACTACGGCAGCCTGCTGCGAGTCTGGGATCCGGTGGCAGCTCGCGCTGAGTACGAACGTGCCCTGGCAGTGTTCAGGGACGCTCTTGGCGACAGCCATCCTCAGACAACGTGGATGTTGACGATGCTCGGGACCGTGGCGATCGAGCTGGGCGATCTCGATGCGGCGCAGTCGTACCTGGAAGAAGCGCTCGGAATCTGGGAGGAGCATCCCGAAGCGGATCTGAGTCTGCAGATCGGCGCCGTGCGCGGCATGGGCGAGCTTCAGCTCGCCCGGGAACGGTTGGATGAGGCGAACCGGCATTTCGAGCGGGCGCTGGCTCTCGAGCTCGAGCGGCATGGTCCGGAGCACGTCCACATCGCAACGGCTCAGTCGCAGATCGGCGAGGTCCTGGTGCGGCAGGGGTTACATGGTCGGGCGGAGACCCTGTTTGAGGAGGCCTTGGAGCTCGCACGACGAACCCTGGGCGAGGAGACGGTCGATACGGCCGGGATCCTGATTCGGCGCGGCGACCTGAAGACGGCCAAAGGTAACTGCCAGGGAGCGCTGGGTGATTACCGGCGTGCCCTGTCGGTTTTCGAGACCGCCTACGCTGGCGAGACCGTCCACACCGCCGAAATCCGACTGAAGATTGCCCACTGCCTGTCGGAGATGGGGGCCACGCGGCCAGCAGCGGTGGCGGCGCTACAGGCCGAGAGCATCGGCAGGGAACATGTGCGCCTCATGTTGACCGGGATGTCCGAGAGTGAGGCTCTTCGCTATGCCTCCACCCGCACCTCGGGTCTCGATCTGGCCTTTTCGCTCCTGCTGTCAGGCGCCGACAGCGAAGTGGCGAGAGCGACCGTCGACTCGCTGATACGCGCACGAGCTTTGACCCTCGATGAGATGGCGTTCCGCTGGCAGGGTTTGCTGCGAGAAGACGAGCCGGAGCTTGGAGCGCCGGCGGCGCGGCTGGCGGCGGCACGCCGCCGACTGGCCTATCTAGTCGTACGTGGAGTGGATCCCGAGGATCCGATGGGGTACACGAAACTCGTGCGGAATGCACGAGTCGCTCGTGAGAAGGCAGAGAGAGACTTGGCCGCCTCGAGTCGGAGATTCCGGAGGCAGGAAGGACAACGGCAGGCGGGCCTGAATGAAGTGACTGAGGCGATGCCGGCGGGATCCCATCTTGTCGGGTTCTTTCGCTTTCGGCTGCTCGATCTCGAGCACGGGACTGTCGAGGCGAAGGCGGAAGA
>JAOTUP010000120.1 GCA_029863825.1 Acidobacteriota bacterium
CAGGTGCTCGGTCGCGTTACTGATCTCGCGAACCGCGTTCTCGAACGCCGCACTGTTTACACGCGAGGGCGCGCGATAGCCGCTGACCTTGCGCACAAACTGGAGCGCCGACGCTTCGATGTCCGCTCGAGTCGCGACCCCAACCGGCTGTCTGAGTTTCTTGATGTTACGGCACATCGCGGCACCATAGCAGAGGGTGAGTGTGCAACCCGGATCAACGCAGCGCTCAGCGTCCGCGGGAGGTCGTGCGAGCCTCCTCGATAAGACGTGCAGCATAGTCGATCCCCTGGGCAGTTCTCGAGCCGTGCCACGAGAGGAGCTCTCCGTCGGCCAAAACGAAGCACGAGGGCGCCAGGTCGGTGACTTGTGCCAACTCCCGGGCGTGTTCTTGGTCAAAAGGGAAAGGCTCACTGCCGAGAAAGACAACGGCGGGTCGAGCCACAGCAAGGTCGCGACTGCTGAGTTCGGGATAGCGATCTCGGTGCTGCTCGAAGACGTTGATCCCACCAGCAAGTGCGAGTAGAGAATGGGCATAGGTGTCGCCGTTGACCGTCATCCATGGCTTGCGCCAGATGACGTAGGCAAAGCGGACGGGCTTGTGTGAGTCGGCTCGATCGGCGACGCGGGCGGCGCGGGACTCTATCTCGCGAGCGATCTTCTCAGCACTCTCCGTTCGCTCGACCGCGCGACCGACGGAGCGCACCATCGCCGCGGTCTCGGTGGGGTTTCGGGGCAGGGTTGAAAGACAGGACAGACCCGCCTGGGCCAGCGCGCGCGCATCCTCGATGCAGTTTTCTTCGTCGTTCAGAAGAACCAGATCCGGGGCGAGCGCGATGATTCGCTCGACCGCCGGTGTCTTGGTGCCACCGACTTTTTCGATCCCTGCTGTGCCAATCGCCGGGCGGACGCAGTAGTCGGTGATGGCGACCAGATCGCGGCCGCGGCCGAGGTCGAAGATGAGCTCCGTAAGGCTCGGGCAGAGAGATACGATCCGCACCGGAGTCGAGGCTACCACCCGATGGAATCCTGAGTGTCGATACGGGAGATGTTACGTCACGACGAGTCAGGATCTGTCTTCGTCACTCGGCGTCTACCGGTCGCCGGTGAAGATGTCCTGGTTCAGCGGGGTGGGACCTCGCAGGTCGGACAAGACGTGGAAGAGGCGTTGACGCCGACGGACTGCGGCACGTGATGAGTGAACGTGGTGAGGCGCTGGCCGGCAGGGCGTCGAGCACACCTACTGCGGGTGCGTGATCCCGGCCCGGATGCGATCGCGGTATTCCTGCGCTCGAGTCAGTACTTCGTCGGCGTCGAGCGTGAGAACCGTGCCGCTCTTCATGACGACGCGGCCATCAATGATGACGGTCTCCACGTCGGAGGCTTGTGTGGAGTAGACGAGAACCGAATAGGGGTCGTAGACCGGCTGCTGGTGGTAGCCATCGATATTGACGATGATCAAGTCGGCTCGTTTGCCAGGCTCGAGCGAGCCGATCTGATCCACCATGTCGAGTGCCCGGGCGCCGCCGCGAGTCGCCAACGCCAGCGCTGTCTGAGCGTCGAGGGCCGTCGGATCGCCGGTCGTCACTTTGTGGAGCTTGGCCGCCGTGTCCATTTCGTCCCACACGCTGAGGTTGTTGTTCGACGCGGCGCCGTCGGTTCCCAGGCCCACGGCGACACCTGCCGCCAAGAGTTGCGGCACAGGAGCGACTCCTGCAGCGACTTTCATGTTGGATTCGGGGCAGTGAGCGACTCCGACGCCACGCGCCGCGAGAATGCCGATCTCATCCGTAGAAGGATGGATCATATGGGCGGCGAGCACGCGATCGTCGAGGATGCCGAGTGAATCTGCGTACTGGACTGGTCGCATGCCGTGCTTCTCGAGAATGGTCTCGACCTCGGACTTGTCCTCGGCGAGATGGATCAGTAGCGGGACGTCGAGCTCGGTTGCCAGCCGGTGGCCGGCCACGAGGTGGTCTCCAGACACGGTGTATGGCGCGTGGGGAGCAACGGCGGGACTGATACGCGGGTGGTCTCGCCAGCGGTTGACGAACCGCTCCGTGTACGTGACCGCCTCGTCCCACGTCGCATTGTCCGGTGCCGGGAAGTCGATGAGTGTCTCGCCGAGAACGGCGCGCATGCCGCAGCGGTCCGTTTCTTCTGCGATGGCATCTTCGTAGTAGTACATGTCGACAAATGTGGTGATGCCGCCCCGGATCATCTCGAGGCAGGCAAGGCGCGTTCCCCAGCGCACGAACTCCTCGTCGACGAACTCGGCTTCGGCGGGAAAGATCACGTCGGTGAGCCATTCGGTCAGCGGCAAATCGTCTGCGATGCCGCGCAGCAGCGTCATCGGCACATGCGCATGAGCGTTGATGAGACCGGGAAGTACCAGCTTGCCCGTTGCGTCGAGAACCGTCGCCTCGGGATAGGTGGCGCGGACGTCTCGATCCGTTCCCACAGCCACGATCGAACTCCCAGCGATCGCCACTGCGCCGTTCTCCACTATGGTTCGCTGGTCGTCCATGGTGAGGAGTGTGCCACCGGCGACGATCAGAGCTCTGCCGCCCGCGGCCTCCTCGGCGGGCACGGTACAGCCAAGCAGACCGCCGAGCAGCAGAGCTGCAGCTAGAGCCTCGAAGGCGCCGTCGGATCTCATGCTCCTAGCGTACGTGATCGATGACTTGGAGGTCGAGCAGCCAGCGCGGATTGTGGAATCCACAAGATCACCGTCGCGGCGTGGTACCGTTTCGTCGCGAGTCGCATCAACAGACCGAGGCATCGTTACCGGCGATGCTGTGTTTCTCGAGCGGAGGAGCGATGGAATCACAGCCCATGTTCAACGACCCCGTCGGTGTGATGGCCGTGATCATCATGGTCCCGGTGTTCTTCGTCTGGCTGGAGAAGAAGACGCAGTGGAAGGTCTTTACCTTTCTGCCGGCAATCATCTGGATATTCTTGACGCCGATTCTGCTGAGTAATCTCGGCGTCATCCCGAAGTCGAGCCCGATCTACGACATCTTCAAGTCGTTTGCCGTACCGCTCTTCATCGTGCTCATGCTCCTCGACATCAACATCCGTGAAGCGCTGCGGGTCGCGTGGCGAGGCGCGGCGGTGATGGTGATCGGGTCGCTCGGCATCGTCGCCGGCGTTGTCGGGTCCTTCTGGGCATTTCGCGGCTGGCTACCCGATGCCGCGTGGTCCGGGTTCGGAGCCTTGGCGGGAAGCTGGATCGGCGGTACCGGGAACCTGGCGGCGGTGGCGGAGATGCTCGACACGCCGGAGGAGTTCATTGGAGTGGTCGTCATTGCCGATAATTTCGTGTATCTCGTCTATTTCCCCATCATTCTCATGGCCAAGAACTGGGCTGGTTGGTTCAACAAGTTCAGCGGAGTATCCCAGGAGCAAATCGATCACATCGCAGAAGCCACCAAGAGCGTAGAGCGCAAGACGCACGAAGTGCACTTCAAGGACGTGTTGACGCTTCTCGGGTTCGGTTTCGCCGCCATACTCGTGGCCAACCTCATCGCCGGGATGTTGCCGGAGGTCGGAGAGGTCGTTTCGACGAAGACCTGGGCTCTGCTCTTGGTGACGGTCTTCGGCATCTCGTTGTCGGCGACGCCGCTCAAAGATGTTCCCGGTAGCGAACCGCTGTCGATGACCTTCGTCTATATCTACATGACGATGATCGGAGCCTCGGCCGATCTGTCCCAGCTGGATCAGGGCGCAGTGTGGTTTCTCGTCGCCGGCTACGTGGCGGTGACGTTGCACCTGTTGTTGATCGGACTCTCGGCCCGCATCTTCAAGATCGACGTCTCGATGGCCGCGGTGGCAAGTGTTGCGGCGGTGGGAGGGGCGGCGTCAGCGCCTGTCGCGGCGGGGTTTCACCGCGAAGAACTGGTGCCGATCTCCATCATGCTGGCTCTCATCGGCTACGCTCTCGGCAACTTCCTCGGATGGGGTGCCGGGGCGCTTTGTCACATGCTGATCTGAGTCGTTCCGGACTCAGCTCGCCGGCGAGTCGTCGCCACCGGCTTCCATGAGGAGATCCGGGGCTGAGCGAATAATGACTCGCGCTCTTCCGACTTGGAGAATCCCGCGGTCCGACCAAGCGGACAACAGGCGACTTACGGTAAAGAGCGTCGTGCCGGCCAGTCCGGCCAGATCCTGGCGGGTGAGCGGAAAGTCGATGAGTGTCCCGGCGTCGTGGGGCCGACTTGCCTGCCCGGCCAGCCTCAGAAGGGTGCGGGCAAGCCGTTGCGAAACTCTTTCTGTAGACACTTCGCGCAACCGCTGTTGGAAGACTTGGGCGTGGCGACTGATCTCCTCGGTCAACAAGCCGGCGAGCTCCGGCAGCTCGCTGACCAGCCGTTGAGCCGTCCGGCGGGGCCAAAAAGCCAGTGTGACATCAGTCATGGCGAGAGCGCTCACCGGGTACGACCGGGCGTGCGAGAATGCAGCCACCGCGGCGAAAGCATCACCCGGCGCGACCAGCCGCATGATCGTCTCGTGACCGTCGGGACCGACCTGGCTGAGTTTGACTCGGCCCGCCAAGAGGATGAAGAGTCCCTTCAGCGGCTCGCCCTGATGAAAAAGAGCCTCGCCGCGGCGGAAATTTCGCTCCTCGGCCGCGGCGGACAGACGCCTGCGAGCTTCCGCTCCGAGTTGTCCCACGATGGCCGAGTCGTTGAGGTTCATGCTCGTTGCTGCCGTCGAAGGCAGTAGACCAAGTGATGACGGCAGCGGCGACGTTGCCGGCAAAGTGATTTCGATTCTAGAACGGAAACGCATCGAGTTTGCGCGGGCGCAATGTTCACGCGAGAACACTCCAGCTAGTCTGGAGGCACCGGGGATGCCGGTGCGCTGTGGTCCGACGACGCCACGGTCGCGAGAAATGACAAAGGAGGGTGTCCTATGAATCTCGATTTGCGTCCGTCCGTCGAGCGTCGACGATCCCGAATCCTGGCTGCCGTTGGAGTATCTGGGCTCGTTTTGGCGATTGCCTGGATAGGAGGCTGCGCCCAGCAGCAAGGCGAGACCTCGGGAGTTGCGGCAGGTGACACCGACTCGGTGATAGCCGCCAGAGAGCTGACGCCCGACGACGTCTATGCTGCGGTCAAGACGTACGTCCCCAGCGGGCGAAAGGACGACTACGTGATGTTCTCGTCGGGAGGACACGGAGGGCAGGTCTTCGTGATCGGCGTGCCGTCGATGAGGCTCCTGAAGATCATTGGCGTCTTCACTCCCGAGCCGTGGCAGGGCTGGGGGTACTCGAACGAGACACGGGCGGTGATGGCTGGGGGCAATGTCCAGGGAAAAACCATCAGCTGGGGGGACACACATCATCCGGCACTGTCCGAGACCGCCGGGGACTACGACGGTCAATGGCTCTTCATCAACGACAAAGCTCAGGCTCGGGTTGCGGTCATCGACTTGCGTGACTTCGAGACCAAGCAGATTCTGAACAACCCGATCACCACCAGCGATCACGGCGGAACTTTCGTCACGCCGAACACGGATTGGGTTATCGAGGGCGGTCAGTACGCTGCGCCGCTGGGCACCGGCTACGCCTCGATTGAGAACTACGCCGAGGCCTACCGCGGGATGATCACTTTCTGGAAGTTCGACCGTGAGAAGGGACGTATCGATCCCGAAAGATCGTTCGCTCTCGAGCTGCCGCCGTACTGGCAGGACCTCTGTGACGCCGGCAAGCTGGTGAGCGAAGGCTGGGTGTTCTGCAACTCGTTCAACACGGAGATGGCGACGGGTGGCATCGAGGACGACAATCCGCCCTTCGAGGCCGGCGCGTCACAGCGTGACATGGACTACATGCACGTCATCGATTTGAAAAAGGCCGAGGCGTTGGTCGAAGCCGGCGAGACGACGATGATCGAGGGTTTCAAGGTGCTGCCGCTCGAGGTATTGGCGGCCAACGGAGTGCTGCACTTCGTGCCCGAGCCCAAGAGCCCGCACGGCGTGGACGTGACGCCGAACGGTGAGTACCTGGTGATCTCGGGCAAGCTCGACCCCCATGTGACGGTCTTCAGCTTCGAGAAGATCAAGCAGGCGATCGCTGACGGCACCTTCTCGGGGAAGGACGACTACGGCGTCAACATCATCGACTTCGATGCCGTGCTCGAGACGCAGATCGAGTTGGGGCTGGGTCCACTGCATACCCAGTTCGACGACAAGGGCTATGCCTACACGAGTTTGTTCCTGGATACTGCAGTGGCGCGATGGAGCCTGGGTGGAAACTCTGCCGGAAGCCACGGTGATCCCGAGTGGACCTTGATCCAGAAGACACCGGTGCACTACAACATCGGCCATTTGGTGACCGCCGAAGGTGACACGGTGAGCCCGGATGGCAAGTACCTCGTAGCGCTCAACAAGTGGTCGATCGATCGCTTCCTCACCGTCGGTCCACTGCATCCGCAGAACTTTCAACTGCTCGATATCGCCGGTACCGGCGAGTCGATGAAAGTGCTCTACGACATGCCGATTGGAGTCGGCGAGCCCCACTATGTGCAGATGATCAAGGCCGACAAGCTCAAGGCTTGGGAAATCTATCCTGAGATCGGGTGGAATCCTTTGACCCAGTCGAAGGACCCCGAGGCTGCGGTGATCGGCGAGGAGAGGATCGAGCGCCA